>NZ_JAHLYV010000016.1:0-152197 GCF_025128115.1 Synechococcus sp. CS-1326
CGCCGGCCTCCTGATCATTCGACAGGGAGATAAACGACTCGACTTAAAGTAATTGATGCCAGTCGTCAGGAGCATCTGCACGTGCAGAGGATTTCCTTGCGGCTTCTCAATATTGCCTCAAAAGTGGCAATATTTCGAGGTCCCCTGCAGTCACTGTGATCTGGGCAGATTTAAGGTCGTCTGTGGAGAGCTGGAACCCTGCTCTATGCCCAACAGACTCCTTGTTCTGATCAGTGGAGTCAGTATCCCTCAAATTTTTCATCGATTTTTCAAAAGCCAACAATTCCGTTTGACGACAACAAGGCTCAAGGCTCTCTGTACACCACCCTCCCGTGTTCGTCATTGCCAACATCCAGAAGATCATCCAGCATCAGCCGCTCAATCTCGGTCCGCATCTGTTCGGTGCTGCTGCCACTGGGGAGTTCCACCGCAAGCATCGCGTCGTTGATGGTGAAGCCAGCACGACCGGCCTGGCGGGCCAGCAACAGCAATTGCCGCTCGATCGATGGAGGGGCATGCCGACCCGCTTCGGCCAGGGCCTGCTGCAGCAGCAGCGGCTGGTTGGCATGCTCCACTAAGTGAGGAATCAAAAACAGGTCAATCAGCTGACCGATGCCACACAATCCCAGGGTCAGAAGCCAGAGCGTACCACTGAACGGCTTGCGGGCATAGAAACGCTGGATCCCGCAAACGCCGAAGATCGAGAGGGCCCAGAGCAGGTAGCCAATCGATACCCGGCGGCGCTCAGGCAAAGGTTTGAGCATCAACTCCCACGGTTCTGAATTCCATCCTGATCTGAGGATCAAGTTTTGAAGCTCTCATCAGAGCTGTTGCCGATCTGTCTGTCATACCGTCCAACTCAAAACCAAAACCACGATGTGGTCAATGGCACCTGAAGAGACAAACTGCTGCGGCTCTATCGAGCTGATATGAAAGTAGGCCTGCAATGCTAGACAATATTTTCATCAACTCCGAAAATATGCATTCAGGCTTTATACCAAGTTAGAATTGAAAACTAAGTTCAACGATAAACAATGAAAAGTATTGTACAATGTAAGATCATCTCGGCCCAGAGCTAGTTACAAAGGACAAGCAATTCGCGATAATTTGTCTTTATGTGTGCTGGTTGTCTCTTGAAATTTGCTTAGGCTGAAAAGTTGATTATGCTTTCAAAGCCTTTGAGGCGAAAATGCGGGGATCCTCAGCCCTTTCATAAGATCACGAACTCACACCCAATCTTATCCCGTGCCTGTCGCTTCCACTGCCGCCGAGCCCGCCAGCCGCAGGGAGTCCACGGCCACCACCCCGCTCCATCTGCCGAAAACCAGCGAGAGCCCTGAGCTGCTCAGGATCCGCCACTCGATGAGCCATGTGCTGGCCATGGCCGTGCAAACCCTGTTCCCCAGGGCCCAGGTCACGATCGGTCCCTGGACCGAGTCCGGCTTCTACTACGACTTTGACCATCCTGAGCCGTTCACCGAGGCCGATCTCAAGGCGATCCAGAAGGAGATGGGCAAGATCATCGGTCGTCGTCTGCCCCTGCAGCGCCTTGAGGTGAGCCGCGAGGAGGCCGAACGCCGTATCACCGCCCAGGGTGAGCCCTACAAGCTGGAGATCCTCGCCGGCCTCATCGAACCGATCACCCTCTACACCCTCGGCGAGAGCTGGTGGGATCTCTGCGCCGGCCCCCACGTGGCCCACACCGGCGAGCTCAACGCCAAGGCCTTCGCCCTGGAGAGTGTGGCGGGCGCCTACTGGCGGGGCGATGAAACCAAGGCCCAGCTGCAGCGCATCTATGGCACCGCCTGGGAAACACCTGAGCAGCTCGCCGAGCACCAGCGCCGCAAGGCCGAGGCGCTCCGCCGCGATCACCGCCGGCTCGGCACCGATCTGGAGCTGTTCTCGATCGAAGACGAAGCCGGCGCCGGCCTGGTGTTCTGGCACCCCCGCGGCGCCCGCATGCGGCTGCTGATCGAAGACTTCTGGCGCCAGGCCCACTTCGCCGCCGGCTATGAGCTGCTCTACACCCCCCATGTGGCCGACCTGAGCCTCTGGAAAACCTCCGGCCACCTCGAGTTCTACAAAGAGAGCATGTTCGGGCCGATGCAGGTGGATGAGCGGCAGTTCCAGCTCAAGCCGATGAACTGCCCCTTTCATGTGCTCACCTATGCCAGCCGCCTGCGCTCCTATCGGGAGCTGCCGATCCGCTGGGCCGAGCTGGGCACTGTGTATCGCTACGAACGCCCCGGCGTGATGCATGGGCTGATGCGCGTGCGCGGCTTCACCCAGGACGACGCCCACATTTTCTGCCTGCCCGAGCAGATCGGCGCTGAAATTCTCGGGGTGCTCAACCTCACCGAAACAATTCTCTCCAGCTTTGATTTCAACCGCTACGAGATCCATCTCTCCACCCGGCCGGCCAAATCGATCGGCGAAGACGCCGTCTGGGAACTGGCCACCGCCGGCCTGATCGAAGCGCTCGATCGCAAGGGCTGGGCCTACAAGGTTGATGAAGGCGGTGGCGCCTTCTATGGCCCCAAGATCGATATCAAGATCGAAGATGCGATCGGCCGCCTCTGGCAGTGCTCCACGATCCAGCTGGATTTCAACCTGCCGGAGCGCTTCGATCTTCACTACGTGGCCGCCGATGGCACAAGGCCACGACCGATCATGATTCACCGCGCCATCTTCGGCTCCCTGGAACGCTTCTTCGGGATCATGGTGGAGAACTACGCCGGTGATTTCCCCTTCTGGCTCGCCCCCGAGCAGATCCGGCTGCTGCCGGTCACCGATGCGGTGCTGCCGGTGGCGGAAACCCTGCTCAGCCAGTTCAGGGCCGCCGGCATCCGCGCCGAACTCGACCGCAGCGGCGAGCGGCTCGGCAAGTTGATTCGCCAGGGCGAGCAGCAGAAGATTCCCCTGCTCGCCGTGATCGGTGCCGCCGAAGCCGAGGCCGGAACCCTCAACCTGCGCAGTCGCCGCGATGGCGACCTCGGCGCCGTGGCCGTGGTAACCCTGCTGGCCGCCGCCGAGGCCGCCAACCGGGATCGATCGGCCGGCCTGGCCCTCGAACCAGCGTGACCACCCTGCTTGCTGGTGACATCGGCGGAACCAAAACCCTGCTCGCCACCTACCGGCTCCAGGCCGGGCAGCTGGAGCTGCAGCGCCGTCACCGCTATCCCTCCGCCGGCTGGAGCGATTTTGCGGCGCTGGTGGGCCATTTCCTCGCCGCTGAACCCGAGCTGGAGCCCCCCCGGCACGGCTGTCTGGCCGTGGCCGGCCCCGTGCTCAACGGCCAGGTGAAGGTCACCAACCTGCCCTGGAGCCTCGACCAGGCGGAGCTGAGCAGCGCCTGCGGCCTGGAGGCCCTGGAGCTGGTCAATGATTTCGCCGTGCTGATCTACGGCCTGCCCCATCTCGCCGCCGATCAGCAGCAACCCCTGCGTCCCGATCCACCGACCCTTGGTTCGGGCGAGAGCGGCGGGCCCCTGGCGATCCTGGGGGCCGGCACCGGCCTTGGAACCGCGATCGGTGTTCCCGGCCCCGGCGGCCTGATCGCCCTGGCCAGCGAAGCCGCCCATGCCGAATTCGCCCCCCGCAACGAGCCGGAATGGCGGCTGAAACAGTGGCTTGCCGCCAACCTGGGCCTTGAACGGGTTTCGGTGGAGCGGGTGGTGAGCGGCACCGGCCTCGGCCACCTCACCCGCTGGCTGCTGGCGGAGCGGGATCCAGGCGCCGCCCACCCCCTGGCCGGTGCCGCCCGCCACTGGGCCGATCCCGCCACCGCCGAGCGGCCCGATCTGCCCGCCCTGGTGGCGGCGGCGGCGGAGCAGGGTGACCCCCTGGCCAGCGCGGCGCTCCAGCTCTGGCTGGGCGCCTACGGCAGTGCCGCCGGTGATCTCGCCCTCCAGTGCCTCTGCCGCGGCGGCCTCTGGCTGGGGGGCGGCACCGCCGGGAAACTACTGCACCACCTGCGCTCCGAGGCCTTTCTGCTGCCCTTCGGCGCCAAGGGTCGCCTCTCGCCCCTGCTGGCGGCGATCCCCCTGCGGGCGATCGTCGATCCGGATGTGGGCCTGTTCAGTGCCGCCTGCCGCGCCCGCATGCTGCTGGAGGGTGCAGCGACAACCTCCTGATCCAGCAGGTGGGACACTGAGCCCAGCAGCGCACAAGACATGGCACGGCCGCGGATCGGCCAAGGGGTTGTGGTGGACGTGCCCGCCACCACCGCCAACCTGGGCCCGGGCTTCGATTGCCTCGGCGCAGCCCTGGAGCTCAACAACCGCTTCGTGCTGCGCTGCATCGAAGGGGATGGGGAGCGCTTCGAGCTGCTGATCGAAGGCAGCGAGGGGGCCCACCTGCGCGGCGGCCCCGACAACCTCGTCTACAGGTCCGCCCAGCGGGTCTGGAAGGAGGCCGGTGAGCAGCCGGTGGGCCTGGAGGCACGGGTGAAGCTGGCGGTGCCGCCGGCCAGGGGGCTGGGCAGCAGCGCCACGGCGATCGTGGCCGGCCTGATCGGCGCCAACGCCCTGGTGGGCAACCCGCTCACCAAGGAGAAGCTGCTGGAACTGGCGATCGACATCGAAGGCCATCCCGACAACGTCGTGCCCTCCCTGCTCGGTGGTCTCTGCCTCACCGCCAAGGCGGCTTCGCATCGCTGGCGGGTGGTGCGTTGTGAGTGGAATGAGCTGGTCAAGGTGGTGGTCACCATTCCCGCCCTGCGGCTGCCCACCAGCGAGGCGCGGCGGGTGATGCCGCGCCAGGTGCCGATCGCCGATGCGGTGGTGAACCTCGGTTCCCTCACCCTGCTGCTGCAGGGATTGCGCACCGGCAACGGCGATCTGATCGCCGATGGCATGCACGACCGCCTCCACGAGCCCTACCGCTGGGGCCTGATCCAGGGGGGGCGGAGCGTCCATGCGGCGGCCCTGGCCAGCGGGGCCTGGGGTTGCGTGATCAGTGGCGCCGGGCCGAGCCTGCTGGCCCTCACCACGGCCGAGAATGCCGCCAGCGTCGGCCGGGCGATGGTGCAGGCCTGGGAGAAGGAGGGCGTTGCCTCCCGGTCGGAACTGCTGGAATTGCAGCACCGGGGCAGCCGCTGGGAAGCCTGCGAAGACCAGCCCTAGGCTCGGAAGCAGGCTGGAAACGGGATAAGTACAACTACTCAGCTGATACATTCGCTACCGCCGGGCCGCCGGCCACCTCGGAAATTCGCCCGGCTGCCATGGACCCTTTTCTTTCCGCCACCGCAGCGGCAGACCTGGCGCCAAGCTTCCCCTGGCTCAGCCTGATCGCCCTGCTGCCCGCCGCCGGGGCCCTGCTGCTGCCCCTGCTGCCGGGCGATGGCACCGATCCCCGCGGCCCCCGCACGGTGGCGATGACGGTGCTGGTGGTTGATCTGCTGCTGATTCTCTACGTGTTCAGCCAGCACTTCGATGGCAGCAGCAGCAGCCTGCAGCTGGTGGAGCGGGTGGCCTGGGTGCCGTTTCTCGGCCTGGAGTGGTCGCTCGCCGCCGACGGCCTTTCGGCGCCGCTGGTGGTGCTCAGCGGTCTGGTCACCCTGCTGGCGGCAGCGGCCAGCTGGAACATCAACCGCAAGACCAACCTCTACTTCGGACTGCTGCTGCTGCAGGCCTCGGCCCAGTCGCTGGTCTTTCTCTCCCAGGATTTCCTGCTCTTCTTCCTGGCCTGGGAACTGGAGCTGGTGCCGGTGTATCTGCTGATCGCGATCTGGGGGGGCAGCCAGCGTCAGTACGCCGCCACCAAGTTCATCCTCTACACCGCCACCGCCTCGCTGCTGATCCTGATCAGCGGCCTGGCCCTCGCCCTCGGTGGCGATGGCTTCACCCTCAATCTCCATGAGCTCAGCGAGCGCGCCTACGGCGGCAATTTCGGGCTGCTCTGTTATCTCGGCTTCCTGGTGGGCTTCGGCGTGAAGTTGCCGATCTTCCCCCTGCACACCTGGCTGCCCGATGCCCATGGCGAGGCCAATGCGCCCGTATCGATGCTGCTGGCCGGGGTGCTGCTGAAGATGGGCGGCTATGCCCTGCTGCGCTTCAACGTGCAGATGCTGCCCGAGGCCCATCTGGTGTTGGCGCCGGCCCTGATCGTGCTCGGCATCGTCAACATCATCTACGGCGCTCTCAACGCCTTCGCCCAGGACAACGTCAAGCGCCGGATCGCCTGCAGCTCAGTGAGCCACATGGGCTTCGTGCTGCTCGGCATCGGTGCCATCGACAGCCTCGGCATCAGCGGGGCGATGCTGCAGATGATCAGCCATGGCCTGATCGCCGCCTCGATGTTCTTCGTGACAGGCGTGTTCTATGAGCGCACCAAAACGCTCTCGATTCCGAACATGGGCGGCCTGGCCAAGGTGCTGCCGATCACCTTCGCTTTCTTTCTGGCCAGCTCGCTGGCCTCCCTCGCCCTGCCGGGCATGAGCGGCTTCGTCAGTGAGATCACCGTGTTCCTGGGGGTGACGAGCAACGAGGGCTTCACCACCGGCTTCCGCACGATCACCGTGGTGCTGGCGGCGATCGGCCTGGTGCTCACCCCCGTCTACCTGCTCTCGATGTGCCGCCGCGTCTTCTTCGGCCCCCGGATTCCGGCCCTGGCCGTGGTGGGCGACATGCGACCCCGGGAACTGCTGATCGGCCTGATGCTGCTGGTGCCCACGCTGGCGATCGGCTTCTGGCCCCGCCTGGCGATCGATCTCTACGGCGCCAGCACTACGGCGGTGGCCGAGAACCTGGCCTCGATCGGCTGATCCGCTCCGCTTCGCGGCCGGCGGCTGGATCGGCTGGAATGGAGCGATCACCGTTCCGCGCCGATGCCCCTCTCCACCCTTGTCTCACCCCTGCTGGTCGGTGAGGGGCTGCCCCGCTACGAGGCGATCGATCCGGAGCAGGTGAGCAGCCAGATTCCCCTGCTGCTCGGCGAGCTGGAGAGCGAGCTGGCCGGCTTCGAGCGCCAGCTGGAGCCGCGCCTGGAGGGCTCCGAACCCCTCGGCTGGGAGGAGCTGATGGGGCCGCTCGAGCGGCTGTCGGAGCGGCTGCGCTGGAGCTGGGGCGTGGTGAGCCATCTGGTCGGGGTGTGCAACACCCCTGAACTGCGCGAAGCCCACCTGGCCCAGCAATCGGCCGTGGTGGCCTTCACCAACCGGGCCAGCCAGAGTCCGCTGCTCTATCGGGCCCTGGAGCGGTTGCAGGCCCAGCATGATCAGGCTGCCACCACCGATCCGCTGCGCCTCGATGCCACACAGCAGCGCATCCTCACGGCCGAACGACGGGATCGGCGGCTGCGGGGCGTCGGCCTGGCCGGCCCCGAGCAGGAGGCCTTCAACCAGGCCAGCGAGGAACTCTCCGCCCTCTCCAGTCGCTTCGGCAACAACGTGCTCGATGCCACCAACGACTGGACCCTGGAACTCAGCAGCCCTGACGAGGTGGAGGGCCTGCCGGCCAGCTTGCTGGCCCTGCTCGCCCAGGCCGCCGGCCATGGCAACGCCGAGAGCGGTCCCTGGCTGCTTGGCCTCGATCACCCCCGCTATGGCCCCTTTCTTCAGTACAGCCAGCGCCGCGACCTGCGGGAGCGGGCCTACAGAGCCTTCGTGGGTCGGGCCGCCAGCGAGGAGCTCGACAACCGACCCCTGATCGAGCGCATCCTGGTGCTGCGCGGTGAACAGGCCAGGCGGCTGGGCTTCGCCAACTGGGCCGAACTCAGCCTCTCCAGGAAGATGGCCGGCTCGGTGGAGGCGGTCGAGCAGCTGCTTGACGATTTGCGGGCGGCGGCCTGGCCGATGGCCCAGCGTGAACTGGCCGAGCTGGCCGCCTGCGCCGCCCGCCATGGCGCCCCGGAGGCGGCCGAGCTCAGGCCCTGGGATCTGCCGTTCTGGTCGGAGCGGCTGCGGCGGGAACGGTTCGATCTCGACAGCGAAGCGCTGCGGCCCTGGTTTCCCCTGCCGGCGGTGCTCGATGGTCTGTTCAGCCTCTGCGGCCGGCTGTTCGGCATCCGCATCGAGGCCGCCGACGGAGCGGCGCCGGTCTGGCATCCCGATGTGCGCTTCTTCCGCGTGATCGATCAGGCCAGCGGCGCGGCGATCGCCGCCTTCTACCTCGATCCCTACAGCCGCCCGGGCAGCAAGCGCGGCGGCGCCTGGATGGACGACTGCCTCGGCCGCTCCAGGGATGCCGATGGGCAGCCGGTGCTGCCGGTGGCCTATCTGATCTGCAACCAGAGCCCACCGGTGGCAGACACCCCCAGCCTGATGACCTTCCAGGAGGTGGAAACCCTCTTCCACGAATTCGGCCACGGTCTGCAGCACATGCTCACCACCGTGGAGCGTCCCCAGGCCGCCGGGATCAACCGGATCGAATGGGACGCGGTGGAGCTGCCCAGCCAGTTCATGGAGAACTGGTGCTACGACCGCGCCACCCTGCTGGGCATGGCCCGTCACTGGCAGAACGGTTCAGCGTTGCCGGAGGCCGACTTCGCCAGGCTGCTGGCCGCCCGCACCTTCATGGCCGGTGCGGCCACCCTGCGCCAGGTGCATCTCGCCCTGGTCGACCTGCGCCTGCACAGCCAGTGGCAGCCCGAGTGCGGCCTCACCCCCCAGCAGTTGCGCCAGGAGATCGCCGCCACCACCTCGCTGCTCCCCCTGATCGAAGCCGACCAGACCCTCTGCTCCTTCGGCCATATCTTCGCCGGTGGCTACGCCGCCGGCTACTACTCCTACAAGTGGGCCGAAGTGCTCAGCGCCGACGCCTTCAGCGCCTTCGAGGAGGTGGGTCTGGAGAACGAAGCGCAGATCAGGGCCACCGGTCGTCGCTTCCGCGACACCGTGCTCAGCCTGGGCGGCAGCCGCAGCCCTGAGCAGGTGTTCGAGGCCTTCCGCGGCCGGGCCCCCAGCCCCGAGGCCCTGATCCGTCATTCCGGCCTGCTGGCGGCCTGATCACTCCTCCAGCAGGGCCTCGCGCAGGATCGTCAGGGCCCGCGGGTCACGCAGGATGGCCTGGTGGCTCATCGCCGGGAACGCCTCGCAGCAGCCCACCGGCAGAACGCCCCGCCAGCCGGGCACCACGAGCTGGTCGGTGGGTGTGTAGAAGCTGCGGCAATCCACCGCCTTGAGCAGCTCGGGCGCATCGTTGAGCTGTTTGAGCAGGGGGCTGCCCAGCTTCAGTTCGGCGATGCCGCCCAGCAGCCAGGGCGGACAGGGCTGGGCCACGGGCGTGCCTCGCTGGGGACTGGCCACGCAGAAGAAGCGGCGGGTGCGGCGGTGCCCGCCGAGCAGCTGGATCCAGGTGCGGCTGATCACCCCACCCATCGAGAAGCCCAGCAGGTCGATCGGCTGGTCTGGCCCGAAGGCCGCTTCGATGCAGGCGCCGAGCCGCTCGGCCAGGGGCAGCATCCGGGTGGCACCGAGCCGGTGGTGCAGATAGGGCACCAGCAGCGGATCCCGGCCACCGGCCAGCTCCTCTTTCAGATGCCGGAACAGCCGCGGTGTGTCCCAGAGGCCGTGCACCAGCACCAGCGGCGGCGCCGGGCTCATCGCTCCCCTCCGGCGTGGCGCCAGCGCTCCACTGCGACGCGGCCGTGGAACCCAGCCACCGGCGCCTGGCACTTGGTCAGCAGCACCCGCTGGGGCACTGCCCCGAACAACCGCTCCAGCTCGTCCATCACCCGCTCGGCAAACCGCTCGATCGTGTGGCAGCGGAGCCCCACGGCCAGGTGCTGGAGAGCCTGGATCGCCAGGCCGTAATCCAGGCTGCAGGAGAGATCATCGCTGCGACCCGCCGCTTCGAGGTTGTGCCACAGCGAGAACTCCAGCTCGAACCACTGGCCCAGCTCCCGCTCCCGCTCCAGCACCCCCACGTGGGCCCAGAGCCGCAGACCGCTGACGTGAATGGCATCACGGCAGGGGAAGCCAGCCGGTGAAGCGGGGCTGATCGAGGCGTTCACAGGGGCAGGGGGCGATGGGTGAAAGCACGGCTGCCGCTGGCGTAGTCGGCGGCGATCTGGCCTTCGCCCCGCAGCCGGTAGCGGTAGGTGACCAGCCCGTCGAGCCCCACCGGGCCCCGCGGCGGCAGGGTCTGGGTGCTGATCCCCAGCTCGGCGCCGAAGCCGTAGCGGAAGCCATCGGCGAAGCGGGTGGAGCAGTTGTGGAACACCCCGGCACTGTCCACGGCCCGCAGGAAGCGCTCGGCGGTGGCGGTGTTGGTGGTGCAGATCGCTTCCGTGTGGCGGGAGCCGTGGCGGGCGATGTGGGCCAGAGCCTCATCCAGTCCTTCCACCACTTTCACCGCCAGGATCGGCGCCGAGAACTCCCTCCCCCAGTCGTCGTCGCTGGCGGCCCGGGCGATGCCCAACCCACAGGCTTCCAGGTCGCCGCGCAGCTCCACCCCGGCCGCCGTGAACGCCGCGATCGCCTCCGGCAGGAAGGCCGGGGCGATGGCGCGGTCCACCAGCAACGTTTCGAGCGCATTGCAGGCCGCCGGGTACTGGGTCTTGCTGTCGAGGGCGATCCGCACCGCCTGCGCCACATCCGCCTCCCGGTCCACCAACAGGTGACAGACGCCATCGGCGTGGCCGAGCACGGGGATGCGGGTGTTGTCCTGGATGAAGCGCACCAGGTCACTGGAGCCGCGCGGAATGATCAGATCCACCAGCCCGTCGAGCCGGAGCAGGGCGAGGCTTTCCTGGCGGCTGGTCAGCAGGCAGAGGCAGCCGGGTGCCACGGCACTGGTGGCCAGGCCCTGCTGCAGGGCGGTGAGGATGGCGCCGCAGCTGCCGCTGGCCTCCCGCCCGCCCTTGAGGATGGCGCCGTTGCCCGAGCGGATCGCCAGGGAGGCGATCTGGATCACCGCATCGGGGCGGGCTTCGAAGATCACCCCCACCACCCCCAGGGGAACGGTGATGCGCTCCAGCACCAGGCCGCGATCGAGTTCGGTGTGCAGCTGCCGGCAGCCGAGCGGATCAGGCAGGGCCGCCACCTGGCGCACGCCGTCGATGGCGGCCGCCAGTTTGGCTTCATCGAGCTTCAGCCTGGCCACCAGCGACGGGGCGAGGGCGTCTTTCGTGGCTGCTTCCAGATCGGCCTGGTTGGCCGCGAGGATCGCCGCCGCATGGGCCCCGAGGGCATCGGCCATCGACTCCACGGCGGACCGTCGCTCGGCGTCACTGCTCTGGCCAAGGGCCATGGCGGCCCCGCGGACGGCGACGGCACGCTGCAGCAGTGAAGGGGATGGGTCTGGAACGGTGGAGTCCATCAGGCCATCATCCCAAGCGGCGGAGCACCAGCCGCTCGAGGGCGAGCCGGGCCGCCCCCAGCCGGCCGGCGCCGTTGCCGAGGGCGCAGCGCTCGATCCGCAGCCCCTCCCGGCTGGCCGGCTCCACCCGCTCTTCCACCTCTCGCCAGAGGGCCGGCAGGAAGTGGGGGCTGGCGGCGCTCAGCCCACCCCCCAGCAAGACCAGCTCCGGGGTGAGCACGTAGACCAGAGAACTGATGCCGATGCCCAGCCAGCGCCCGTACTGATTCCAGATCGCCTGGGCCTCCGCCTCGCCCAGCTCGGCCCGGCGCACCAGCTCATGGGGATCCAGGGGGCTGAGCCGGGCCAGTCCGGCGATGCTGCAGTACTGCTCCAGCGAGCCCCGGTTGCCGCTGTTACAGGCTGGCCCGTTTGGGTCGAGGCAGATCAGGCCGGGCTCCGCCGCCGCCCCGTTGTGGCCGCTGAACAGCTGGCCGGCCAGCAGCACACCTCCACCCACCCCTGTGCCCAGGGTGAGCAGCAACACGTCGCCGTGGCCCCGGGCGGCGCCGCACCAGGCCTCGCCCAGCAGGGCGCAGTTGCCGTCGTTGGCCAGGGTCACCGGCCGACCCAGCCGTGGCTCCAGCCAGGCCGCCAGGGGCACGTCGTGCCAGCCGGGCAGGTTGATGCAGACCCGGGCCACCCGGCCGGCGGCATCCATCGGCCCTGGCAGACCGATGCCCACCGCCACCGCCTGGCGCTGCGGATCGATCGCCGTGATCGCCTCGGCCAGGGCCATCGTGACGGCACCGGGCAGGGCCGGCTGGGGCGTGGGCCAGCTCAGCTCCGCCAGCAGCTGGCCGTCGGCATTGAAGCGGCCCAGCTTGATCGCCGTGCCGCCAAGATCCACGCCGATCAGCTCGGCCTGCTCGGCGGGGTTCAGCCTGGCTGGTGGGGCGGGAGCGGCTGGCATCAGAAGCGCAGAAAGAGTTGCATCTGGGTCTGCCAGCGGCCATCGGTGTCGAAGGAACCCTGCAGCCCGACACTGTCGTTGATCTGATAGCGCAGGGTGAGCTGGGGCGGGATGTCGCTGCGGTTCGGCGCCGCCAGCACCGAAAAATTGAACCGCTGGCTCAGATCGAGGCCCAGCTCGGTGCCGAGCACCAGCTGGCTGGGCACGCGGCGGCGGCTGATCTGGCCGGTCGTGCTGCCCTGGCTGATTGTCGGGGTCACGAAACTGGGGTAGACCGCAAAGCTGACCCGTTCGCCCAGGGCATCCCCCAGGCTGCTCAGCACCGGCGAGAGCAGCGACTGGCCCACCACCGTGGCCAGGGCGGCTGTGGCGTTGCCACCGCCGAGGCCGGCCACCGTGTTGCCACCGATCAGGGCCACCAATCGATCCCGGGAGAGGGGCGGGTTGCTGCTCAGTTCGATCGAATCGGCGAGCTGGTCGGCTGGCCCGCTCACCTTCAGCGACACCCGCACCAGGCTGAGCTGATCCAGCGGTGTGAAGCCGCCGCGGAGGTCGAACTCACTGATCGGATTGCGGTCACGGCCGATGCTCAGGGTGTTCGAGACACGGGTGCGCAGGGCGATGTCCACGAACGGCACCAGCCCCTGGCTGGGGGTGAACACCGCCACGTTGGGCGCATCGGGATCGAGCGTGAAGACGGTGGTGAAGAAGCTCAGTCGGCCGCTCAGCAGCCGCACCACGCCACTGGCCTTGAGGCTGCGATCGATCGGGCCGTTGAGGGTGAGCAGGCCACCGGTCTTGAACGAGGCCAGCGGCGGTGAAACCACCAGCAGGTCGGGGCCGAACCGCAGCCGCAGGTCGCTGAGCCGCAGATAGGCGAAGTTCGGAATCGCCTCGCGCAGGGCCAGCCCCGTGCTGGTTTCCACCTCCGGACCAAGCAGCAGCAGAGGTTGCTTGAAGTCCCAGCCCTGCTCCACCAGCTGGGGGATCGCCACGGGCTTCACGGCGCCATCGGCATCGACGCGAGCCAGCTCACCCTGCTGGCCATTGATCGTGCCCCGACTCACCTGCAGATCCCCGCTAAGGCTGGGCTTCAGCAGGCTGCCGGCGATCGAAAGCTCGCCATCGAGGCGTGCCTTGAGCCTGGGCACACTGATCTCGGCATCGCTGATCTCCACCGCCAGGGGGGTGCGCTGGTCAGTGGCCTCGAAGAGCCCCAGCCCGCCGGCAGCCTTCAGCCTGCCCCGCTCGCCGAGCCGGGCACTGAACTCCTGGACCAGCAGCTCCTGGAAATCGAACAGGATCGTGGCCTCCAGGTCGCGCACCTGCTGCCCGGCCAGCAGCAGGCCGCCGTCGCGGAAGCGCAGAAAACCATTCGCCACCGGCTGCAGCCTGCTGCCGCGCACCAGCAGCTCCAGGTCGGCACTGCCCTGCCGCCAGATCGGCTCAGAAGCGGCCAGCTCGTTGAGGAAGCGCAGACCATCGCCCCGGCTGGAGAGCCGCAACCTCAGGCCCTCGGCGGCCGGATCGAGGGGCACCGTGCCGATCAGGTCGACACTGTTCTCGGCATCACCACCGCGCAGCGAAGCCTGGAAGGCCAGCTTGCCGTCGCCGAGCTGCAGTTCCCCCTGCTCCAGCCGCAGGGGCGTGTCGTTGAGGCTTCCCTGGCGCAGCGCCACGCTGGTGCTGAAACCGCTCCCGGCCCCGGCCAGCCGGAAATCACCCCGCAGATCGAGGGCTCCCCGCAGGCCCCTGGGCACCGGGGTGAGCAGGGCCAGCAGGCTGAGCGGCAACCCCTCGATTCCGAAACGTCCCGTGCCACCGCCGAGGGGACCCCGCACCGTCACCAGCAGGGGATCGAGCAGCAGGGCCTCGTCCTGGTTGTCCCCCTTCTGCCAGAGATGGGCCTTCGCGGCCAGGTCCACACGCAGGGCACGGAGCGAGGGTCCCTGCAGGGTCAGATCGGCATCCACCAGGCCGCGCAGGTCCTCGGGATGGAAGCGGGGCGAATTCAGTGGTGAGAGCCGTGCATCGTTCAGCCGTTGACGGGCCCGGTCGAGGGCGGCCAGCTGCTGATCGAGCGTGCCGCCCAGGTTGGCGATCCAGCCGTTGCCGAGCTCCGCAGCACGCCCCCTCGGCACTGCTGGTGCCCCCTGGAGCTGGGGCCAGGCATCGCTGAGCTGCTCGAAGAAGCTCAGGGGCAGGGCCCGGCCCTCGAAGCCGGCCCGCAGGGCGCCGCCACGGCGACCCTGGCCGTTGAAGGCCACCGAACCACCCCCCAAGGGTTGAAAGGCCCCCTGGATCCGGAACAGCTGCTGCCGGTACTGGCCGCTTGCGCTCAGCCGCTGGCCCTGCAGTTGCAGCAGCACCGGACGCTCCACCGTGAGCCTTCCCTGCATCGCCAGGGGTTGGAGATCGAGGCTGCCCTGGCCGCCCAGCAGCCCCCCCAGCGGGCCAGGCGTGGCCCGGGCTCCGGCGGTGAGCAGCAGACCCTCGAGCGGCAGCGCGCGGGCCGACCAGCTGTAGCGCTGCGGGGAGCCCTCCAGTTTCAACGACCCCTGGCCGCGCCGCAGCAGCACCTGGCGGGGCAACCCATTCGCCGCCAGGCTGGCCCGCAGCTCGGCCGGCAGGCCGGGAGGCTGGGCCGTCATGCGCAACTCCCCGCCGCTGCCGAGCTGGCCGATCAGGCGGCCACGCCAGGTTTCCTGCAGTCGCAGCGGACCGCTGGCCGGATTGCGCAGGGTGATCTCCAGGTCGGGGCGCAGCCGGGCCAGGGGGCCCCGCAGGCTTCCGCTGGCGGCCAGATCACCACCCAGCTGCACCCCCACCAGAGGGCTGAGCCGCTGCAACTGGAAGGGCGCCGCCTCCAGCTCAAGGGCGAGATCACCAGCCACCAGGCCCCGGCGGTTCTGCCAGCGCAGGGGGAGCAGGCCGCTGGCCTGCAGCTCGACGCTGCGCAGATCCTCCAGCCGCAGCAGGTTGTCGCGCCAGAGCAGGCTGGCGCTGGCCGGTCCCAGCACCGCCGCCTGGTTCAGGCGCAGACCGGCGGGTGCCCGCAGGGCGGCGCTCAGGCCAGTGGCGCCGCTGCGGCGGGCCTCGATCTCCAGCAGGGGCCGCCTGCCCTGGGTGAACAGCCCCCGCAGGCGCGGATCGGCCCAGGCACCGCTGAGCGCCAGCTGACCCTCCACCCACTGCTCGGCCCCCAGCAGCGGCCTCAGCCAGGCGGCTGAGCGCCAGAGCGAAGGATGCAGCTCAAGGGAACGGCTGCGCAGATCCAGCCGGGGCCAGAGCATCCCCCGGGCCTGCAGCTGCGAGCGCCCGGAGTTGAGCTGCAGCTGCGCCAGTTGGAGGCTGAGCCCCTTGCGCCGATCCACCTGGATCTCTCCGGCCATCCGCAGGGGTTCGGGGCTGGCCGGCGTGCCGCGCCCGAGCGGGATCAGGCCGGTGAGCTCCAGGCGCGGCCGGTTCCAGGCCCCCCGCAGGGCCAGACCGAGCCGATCGCCACGCTTCGGGTCGGCGGCCGTCAGCTTCAGGTCGAACCAGCGGTTCAGCGCCAGGGCTCCGCGGGCGCTGCCACGCCAGTTGGCCATGCTCCAGGGACTGCTGGCCAGATCGAGGCGATCGCCGCTGCAGCGCAACGCCAGCCACTCCAGGTTGAGCGGCGCCGGCAGGAGACGATCCCGCAGCCGCAGGTCCTGGAGGCGCAGGCTGCCGTCGCAGCGCTGGCGTCCCCCCTGGCGTGCCAGCACCAGACGACCGGCCAGCCGGCCGCTCAGATCAGTGCTGCTGCGCAGATCCGGCCAGAAACGGGCCAGGGGAGCGAGGGGCTGCTCCCGGATACCGAGCTGGAGCCTGAGGTCACCGGTGTCCCAGTTGGCGCCACCACCCAGCTGGAAGCGTCCGGGCGATTCAGACCCGGCAGCAGGCGGCAGCTGCGCCAGGCCTTGCCAATCCACCTGGCTGCGATCAAGCTTGACCGAAAGTCCCCCCTCCACCGCCAGATCGAGGCCGAAGGGCTCCACCCGGACCCGGGCCCGGTCGGTGAGGCGGATGGCCAGGTCCAGCCGCGGCGGCTTGCCAGCCGCACCGCCACCGAACACCCAGAAGCGACCGCTGGCGTTGCGCACCAGCTGCAGATCGCCACCGCCCACGCCCAGCTGCAGCACCGGCAGGCGTCGGCGCAGGCTGGCCAGCGGTGCGATCGACACCTCCAGACTCTGCAGCGAGGCGCGGGAGCCATCCTTCGCGCTCGGGCTGATCCGGCTCGGGCCGATCAGCAGACCCCAGGGTCTCAGGCCGCGGTAGGGACCGAGCTGGAGCGGATGGCCGAGGCCACGCCCGATCTGCCGCTCCAGATCCGGGCGCCACTGCCGGTAGATGCGACCCGCCAGATGGTCGGCACCGAACCAGAGCCCGGCCAGGCTGGTGGCACCGAGCAGAACACCACCGACAACGATGGAACGGCGCCAGTTGACCTTGGGCAGCCCCATCGGAACGTTGTGGTTACCGGCTGAGGTGGGCGCAATCTATAAGGTGATTCCGCCCTCGCCCAGCCCCCCATGCCCGTCGATCCCCTGCTGCTGGCCGTGGGGAAATGGCTCGGAGCAGCCAGCGGCGTGCTGGCACTGCTGATGGTGGCGGGCTTCGTGGCCGGCTGGGGAATTCGCTTCCGCCTGGTGGGGATCACCAGCTTCACCGCCCTGCTCTCACTCTCCTGCCTGGCCTTCGCGATCAGCTACAACCCTCGTGTCGAGGTGGAAGGTGCGATGAACGCACCGATCGTTTTCGACAACGGCACCAACCTCGTGGTGGCCACGGCGGGGCCGGATCTGGCTCCGGAGGCCTTCGGTCCCACCGTTCAGCAATTGGCTCTCAACCTGCGCGGCAACGGTCGCAACACCCCCGATGGACTGGTGCATGTGCGCCTGCGAAGGGTGGAATCGGCGGGCCCGGGCGTCAGCCGGCCGGTGGTGCTGGCCGAAGCCACCCGCAATGCCCAGGGTGACGTGGCCCTCCTGCTGCCTTGAGCGCCGCAGGCCAGGCCGAAGGGTCGATCGCTCCGTTGCCGAGCCACTTCCAGGCGGAGCAGCAGGAACTGGAAGCGGATGGTGTCAGCCGCTGGATCGATCTGGCCGGGCTTGCCGACCACGACCTGCGGCGGCTGGCCCGTCGCGGCGCCTCGGAGCAGCGGTTGATCAAACTGCGCGGCCAGGCCCGACTGATCACGGCGGTGGGTCTGGCACCAGTCGAGGCGGCCCTGCTGCTCTATGCCGGGATCGCCTCGGCCGATGGTCTGGCCCAGGCTTCGCCGCAGCAACTCGTGGTGCAACTCGGTCGGCTGCAACGCTCCCTGACCGGCACGTCGATGCCGATGGTGACGGCCACGACGGTGCGCGCCTGGATCAGCGCTGCCCGCCGGGTCACCGGTCGCTCACCAAACTGACCCGATCCAGCCATGGCGGGGCTGGGGCAGCTCTCAAATGGAGATGTACCCCCTTTGGGGCTGGTTGTTCCGTGAATCCTGATCGTGCTCCGTTCCTGAGCCTCAAGCCGTTGCGGCGGGGCCTCGCCGTGGCAGCGGTGATCACCCTGGCCGGCGGCCACGGCACGGCACTCGCCGCCTCCCCCCTGCTCGAATCGGTCAAGCAGAATCCGCAGGTGGCCAAGAGCCTCTGCAACGAGCTGCGCCAGCTCAACGGCCAGGGCATCCGCTCCACCTCGCCCCAGGCGATCGCGATGGTGGCCCAGCGCCAGAACATCAGCCTGGCTGACGCCGAGATCGTCACCACCTACGTGGTGGGCCTGCACTGCCCCGACGTTCGCTGAGTGGTCCCGCCGCTCTCGGTGGAGGTGCTGGACACCTGGATGCCCTGCCCCGATGGGGTGCGGCTGGCCACCCGGATCTGGAAGCCAGGTGGCGCCGGTCGCTGGCCGGTGCTGTTGCTCAGGCAGCCCTACGGCCGCAGGATCGCCTCCACCGTCACCAGTGCCCATCCCCACTGGTATGCCAGAGAGGGCTATGTGGTGGCAGTGCAGGACGTGCGGGGCCGGGGTGACTCCGGCGGCGATTTCGGCGGCTTCGCCCAGGAGGCCCGTGATGGAGCCACGGCCCTGGCCTGGGCCCGTTCTCAGTCCTGGAGCAACGGCCGTCTCGGCACCTACGGCTTTTCGTACCAGGGCCTCACCCAGTTGCTCAGCGACAACCCGGACCTGACCCCGGACTGCCTGGTGCCGGCGATGACCGGCCTGGATGAACGGCTGCACTGGGCCAGCGATGGCGGTGCCCACCGCTGGGCGCTCGGCCTGGCCTGGGCCCTGCAGCTCGCCGCCGAAACCGTGCGGCGCCAGGGGGATGAGCTGGCCTGGACCACGATCCGCCGCAGCCTTCAGTCGGGCCATTTCCTGGCCGACGGACTGGAGCTGCTGCGGCGCCATGACCCCGCCGGGATGGGCCTGGGCTGGTTGGGTCTGGATCCTGGCAGCGCCGAGGGCTGGTGCATTCACCAGCCCTCGGTGGCCCTGCTGCGCCGGCCGATGCTGCTGGTGGGCGGCTGGTGGGACGCCCAGCTCGGCGGCGTGCTCGATCTTCACCACCGCAGCCTGCAGGCCGATGGCGACCCCCTGCTGCGGATCGGTGCCTGGAGCCACCTCGACTGGGATGGCGGTCTCGACCGGCTGCAGCTGCTCTTCTTCGATCAGCACCTCCGCGATCGGCCCGCAGCACTTCCCCCGGCCCGGCAGCGCCTCGCCGATCTGGGCAGCGGCCTCTGGTCGGATGCCGCCGTCGCCGGGATCCCATCGGTCCCCTGGCGGCTGGCCAGTGATGGTCTCGCCGCGATCGATCACCGGGAAGGCCGGCTGCTGGGTCCGGAGGACGACGACGCTGGCGGCGGTGAGGTCTGGCTGGTGCACGATCCCTGGCGGCCGGCACCGGGCCGGGGCGGACACCTCGGGCTGGATGCCGGCCCGGTGGAGCGGGGCGACCTGGATCGCCGCAGCGATGTGGCCTGCTTCACGACCGCCCCGCTCCCCCGGGCGCTCCGTCTGCAGGGGCAACTGCAGCTGGAGCTGGAGGTGACCGCCGATCAGCCCGGCTTCGATCTCTGTGCGGCCCTCTCGATCGTGCGAGGCCAGGGGGAGCAGGTGCTGCAGATCAGTACGGCGGTGGGGCGCTTCCTCGGCCCGGATTGCCTGCGGGGGCAGCGGCGGCGGATCCTGTTCCAGCCCCTGCTGGCCAGCCTGCGCACCGGTGAACAGCTGCGTCTTTCCGTGGCTGCCGCTGCCTGGCCCCAGATCGCCGTGAACCCGGGAACCGGCGCGATCCCCCTGGGCCCGGCCGGGCCTGAGCACCGGGTGATCAGCCTGCAATTGTTGCTGCCTGGAGCCTCGCTTGGGCTGGTACCTGGGTCTTCGGCCAGACTGGGCTGATTCTCGAATTTTTCTCTGTGAAGTTGCCTGTCCCTCTGCTGGCCGTGGTTTTTGCCTGCAGCGCCTGGCTGCCGCCCGCCCTGGCCAGCTCCGCCCTGAATCCGGAGCAGGCCCGCAGCGCCGCCGCCACGATCATCGAGGGGTTGCAACGCAGGAACAACCAGGCCATCTACAACCTGCTGGCTCCGGATCTGCAGCGCTCCACCACACCGGAGCGGGTTCGGGAGCGGATGCAGCAGCAGGAGCCGATCCTGAGCAGCAGGATCAAGGAGGTGCTGGTGGGCGCCGACGACAGCACGGTGGAGGTGGAGCTGCTCACAGCCACCGGAACCCATCCTCTGGTGCTGGTGATCGACGACCGAGGACGGCTGCTGGGCTGGGAACGGGATCTCAATGACACGCCGGTCCGTCAGGTGGCCAACAACTTCATCAAGGCGCTCAGCCAGGGGAAGGTGGTGGAGGCGCGGAGCCTGCTTTCTCTCCAGCTGCAGGAGCAGATCAGCCCGCAGGACATGCTCAACCGCTGGAAGGATCTCGAAAAGCTCACCGGCACTTTCCAGCGCGTGAGGGGCACAGTGGTGGCCAGCCAGGGCGGCGATCAGCAGCTGGTGCTGGTCACCACCCAGTTCAACCGTCTCACTGACAACCTTTTCGTGATTCTCGATTCCGGCAATCACATCATCGGGATCGACTTCCCTGAACAACTGAAGCGACAGGACGGAGCCAGCACACCCTGATCAACGGCAGTTCCACCAACCACGGCGATCTAAGGTTCACCCTCCCAATGCGAGCCCTCCATGCTTCCCGCCGCCAGCCTCGACGGGATCAGCCAGGACGGCGAGCGGCTTGAACAGTGCTCCCACGACCACCCCTTCGCGGTGCTCGGTCCCCAGCCCGAAGCGGATGGCTGGGTTGTAAGGGCCTGGATGCCGGAGGCGGATCGGGTCAGCCTGTTGCTGGATGGCCAGGAACTGTCCATGGCCAGCTCCCAGCACCGCTGGTTGTTTGAAACCCGTCTCCCAGCCGATCCAGGCTGCACCTATCGCCTGAAGGTGAGCCGGGCTGGCATCGAGCACATCCAGCACGATCCCTGGGCCTTCCGTCAGGAGTGGATGGGGGAGCTGGACCGGCATCTGTTCGCCGAAGGGAACCATCACCACATCTGGCATCGGCTCGGCGCCCACCCCTGCTGCCGGGAGGGGATCGAGGGCGTGCAGTTCGCTCTCTGGGCCCCGAATGCCCGCAGCGTGGCCATGCTCGGTGGCTTCAACAACTGGGATGGACGCCACCATCCGATGCAGCAACGGCTCGGCGGCATCTGGGAGCTGTTCATTCCCGGCCTGGCCGTCGGCACCATCTACAAATACGAGGTGCGCAGTCCGCAGGGCCATTGCTATCAGAAAGCCGACCCCTACGGCTTCCAGCATGAACTCCGTCCCCAGACCGGTTCGGTGGTGGCCGCCCTAGGTACGTACCGCTGGAGCGACCAGGCCTGGCTGGAGCAGCGTGAGGCCAGAGATCCCCTTGATCAGCCGATCGCCGTCTATGAACTGCACCTCGGCAGCTGGATGCACGGGTCCAGCGATGAGCCCTACCGCGAAGCCGACGGCACGCCTCGTGCCCCGGTGGCGGCCGCTGATCTGAAGCCCGGTGCCCGGCTGCTCACCTATCCCGAGCTCGCCGATCGCCTGATTCCCTACGTGAAGCAGCGGGGCTTCACCCACATCGAGCTGATGCCGATCGCCGAGCATCCCTTCGATGGATCCTGGGGATATCAGGTCACAGGCTTCTATGCCCCCACCAGCCGGTTCGGCAGCCCCGATGAATTCCGGGCCTTCGTTGATCGCTGCCACGCCGAGGGGATCGGTCTGCTGCTCGACTGGGTCCCCGGCCACTTTCCCAAGGACAGCCACGGCCTGGCCTTCTTCGATGGCGCCCACCTCTACGAGAACGCCGACCCACGCATCGGTGAGCACAAGGAATGGGGCACCCTGATCTTCAACTACAGCCGCAATGAGGTTCGCAACTTCCTGGTGGCGAACCTGATCTACTGGTTCGAGGAGTTTCACATCGATGGCATCCGGGTGGATGCGGTGGCCTCGATGCTCTATCGCGACTATCTCCGGCCCGATGGCGAATGGCTGGCCAACGAGCATGGCGGCCGCGAGAACCTCGAGGCGGTGCGCTTCCTCCAGCAGGCCAACACGGTGCTCTTCCAGCACTTCCCAGGTGCTCTCTCGATTGCCGAAGAATCCACCACCTGGCCGATGGTGACAAAACCCACCCATCTCGGCGGGCTTGGCTTCAACCTCAAGTGGAACATGGGCTGGATGCACGACATGCTCGATTACTTCGAGCTCGATCCGTGGCTGCGCCAGTTCCACCAGAACAACATCAGTTTCTCGATCTGGTATCACTACACCGAGAACTTCATGCTTGCCCTCAGTCACGACGAAGTCGTGCATGGCAAAAGCAACCTGCTCAACAAGATGCCAGGTGATGACTGGCAGAAGTTCGGCAACGTGCGTGCCCTGCTCGCCTTCATGTGGACCCACCCCGGCAAGAAAACCATCTTCATGGGCATGGAGTTCGGTCAGCGGTCTGAATGGAACGTCTGGGGTGATCTGGAGTGGAATCTGCTCCAGCACGAACCTCACCAGGGCTTGCTGAACCTCGTTGACGACCTCAACATCTTCTATCGCAATGAGCCTGCCCTCTGGCGTGACGACTTCGTTCAATACGGCTTCCAGTGGATTGATTGCAGCGACAACCGCAATTCGGTGATCAGCTTCATGCGGCGCGAGGAGAGCAGCGGCCGCTGGCTGGTAGTGGTGGCCAACTTCACTCCCCAGAGCCATTCCAACTACCGCATCGGCGTTCCGCTGGATGGGTTTTATGCCGAGGTCTTCAACACCGACAGCAGCCGCTATGGCGGCAGCAACCTCGGCAATCTGGGTGGCAAGTTCAGCGAGGAATCACCGATGCACGATTACTGCCATTCCCTTGACCTCTGCCTGCCACCGCTCAGCGTCCTGGTGCTTCAGCGGGATGGGGAGCGCAGCCAGGAGCCGTGTGAAGAAGCGCCCAGCAGCGGTCTTCTGGTCGGGTAGGTTCGCCCCTGGCTTCGCCTCTGCCTCCGGCACCGTTTCCTCCCATGGCCGATTCCCTCCCCCTGCTGTTGCGCGCCGCCCGTGGCGAGCAGGTGGAGCGTCCGCCTGTCTGGATGATGCGCCAGGCCGGTCGCTACATGAAGGTGTACCGCGACCTGCGCGATCGCCATCCGGGCTTCAGGGAGCGATCCGAAAACGCCGACCTCTCCTACGAGATCTCGATGCAGCCCTTCCGGGCCTTCCAGCCCGATGGCGTGATCCTGTTCTCCGACATCCTCACGCCGCTGCCCGGGATCGGCATCGACTTCGACATCATCGAGAGCAAGGGACCAATCATCGATCCCCCGATCCGCAGCCAGGCCCAGGTGGATGCCTTGCGGCAACTGAATCCGGCTGAAGCCCTGCCCTTCGTGGGGGAGGTGCTCAGCCGCCTCAGGCAGAGCGTCGGCAACCAGGCGGCGGTGCTTGGTTTCGTCGGCGCCCCCTGGACCCTCGCCGCCTACGCGGTGGAAGGCAGGAGCAGCAAGAACTACGCCGTGATCAAGGCGATGGCCTTCCAGGAGCCCGCCCTGCTGCATCAGCTGCTCGGTCACCTGGCCGATTCGATCGCCACCTACGTGCGCTTCCAGATCGACAGCGGCGCCCAGGTGGTGCAGCTGTTCGACTCCTGGGCCGGCCAGCTCAGCCCGATCGACTACGACGTCTTCGCGGCCCCTTACCAGAAACGGGTGGTGGATCAGGTCAAGGCCACCCACCCCGACACGCCGCTGATCCTCTACATCTCCGGCAGCGCCGGGGTGCTGGAGCGGATGGCAAGAACCGGTGTCGATTTCATCTCGCTCGACTGGACCGTGGACATGGCCGACGGCATCGCCAGGTTGCCAGAGCACCTTGGGGTGCAGGGCAATGTGGATCCAGGGCTGCTGTTCGGCACGCCCGAGGCGATCCGGGCCCGCGTGGTGGACACCGTGCGCAAGGCCCGCGGCCGCCGCCATATCCTCAACCTCGGCCACGGCATCCTGCCCGGCACGCCTGAGTGCAACGCCCAGGCGTTCTTCGAAGCGGGCAAGTCGGTGAACGAGCTGATCGGAGCGGCTGTTTGACGGCACCGACCAGGGTCCTGATCACCGGGGCCAGTGGCTGTGTCGGCCAGGCGATCGCCCAGCAGCTGTATCACGGCTCCGACGTGGAGCTGCTGCTCTGGCTGCGCGATCCGGCCAAGCTCACCGCAGTGCCCAGCCACGATCCCCGGATCACCCTGTTGGTGGGTGATCTGCGCGACCAGCAACCCCACGCCGCCGCGATCGCCTCGGCCGATCGGATCATTCACACCGCCACCGCCTGGGGTGATCCGGAGCGGGCCCACCAGGTGAACGTGGTGGCGGTCAAGGAGCTGCTCGCCCGCACCGATCCGCAGCGGCTGGAGCAGGTGATCTACTTCTCCACGGCCAGCATTCTCGATCGCCATCTGCAGCTGCTGCCCGAAGCGGCGGCCTACGGCACCGAGTACATCCAGACGAAGGCTCTCTGCCTGCAGCAACTGGAGGTCCACCCCATGGCCGAGCGGATCGTGGCCGTCTTTCCCACCCTGGTGTTCGGCGGAACGGTGCAGCCGGGTGGAGCGTTGCCCGCCAGCTATCTCACCGCCGGGCTCAAGGAGGTGGTGCGCTGGCTGTGGCTGGCCCGCTGGTTGAAGGCTGAGGCCAGCTTCCATTTCATCCATGCCGAGGACATCGCCCGGGTGTGTGTGAACCTGGCGCTCCAACCGCACCGGGCCAACCCGGAACCCGGCCAGGGACCGGTGCGTCGCCTGGTGCTCGGCCAGCCAGCGGTCACCGTCGACGACACCGTGACGCGGCTGTGCCGCTGGCGGCGGATCCGAAGGCCCTGGTTTGCGATCCCCCTCAGTGGCTGGTTGATCAATGCCCTGATCAAGGTGCTGCCGATCGAGCTCAATGACTGGGATCGCTTCAGCATCCAGCAACGCCACTTCGTGCATGAGCCGATCAGTCCGCCGGAGCGGTTCGGCCTGGTGAGCCTCGCCCCCACGCTCGAGCTGGCCTTTGAAACCGCGGGGTTGCCCCAGCGGGATGGGCAACGCTGAAGCGGGAGCGATTCCTATGGTTGGCGTCAGCGTTCTCTGACACCATGCACCGCTTCCGACCGATGGCCTGCCTGCTCCGCTGCGGGCTGCTGCTCTGGCTCGTGCTGATCACGGCCTTTCCGGCGCAAGCCGCCATTCTGGAAGTGAAGCTCGGCACCGATGGCGGCATGCTCGCCTTTGAACCCAGCAGCCTCACGATCGCCCGGGGCGACACCGTCCGCTTCGTGAACAACCGCCTGGCTCCCCACAACGCCGTCTTCGATGGCCACGAGGAACTGAGCCACACCGCCCTGGTTTTCGCCGAGGGCGAAAGCTGGGAGGAAACCTTCGCGGAGCCCGGCACCTTCACCTACTGGTGTGAGCCGCACCGCGGGGCGGGAATGGTGGGCAGGGTGATTGTGCAGTGAAGCTGTTGATCAGCCCCCCTGGCCAGCGAGGGTTACGAGATTGTTTCGATCCTGGCCATTCGTCCTTCCCGCTGGCAGGGGAGGCTTCTAGCTTTGTCGGGTTGCCCGTTTTTTCGATGCGCCGCCTGATCAGCTTCTTCGCCCTCTGCCTCGCTCTTCTGCTGGGGGCAGCACCCAGCTTCGCCGCCGATGCGGCCCACGGTGGCCAGGTCTTCTCGGCCAACTGCGCCGCCTGCCACATGGGTGGCGGCAACGTGGTCAACGCCGAGCGCACCTTGAAGCAAGACGCCCTGGAGGCCTATCTCGCCGATTACAGCACCGACCACGAAGCGGCCATCGCCATGCAGGTCACGAAGGGCAAGAACGCCATGCCTGCGTTCCTTGGCAAACTCACCGAAGCTGACATCTCCGACGTGGCCGCCTACGTCGAGGAAATGGCCGGCAAAGGCTGGAGCTGAACGGCAGCCCTCCCGGCAGCCAGGCCCGGTCCAGCACTGATTCACCGGTTCAATCAGCTCCCGGCAAGGGCACCAAGCTCTGTCCTTGCAAAGGCTGCTGCTTCCCAACCCTGTCCTGATCGACAGGGTTTTTTGCTGGAAATTCCGCGCCGATCCGCCCCTCAGTCCTGGGAGCGGCGATGGGCGAGCACGGCAAGATAGAGGTCTTCCGGGACTTCGCGGATGTCGTATTCACTCGGCAACACCCCATGGGTGTGCTGATGAACCGCCATCCAGCAGTTGCGCTCCGGATCGTTGCCGGTGCCATCGAAGCGGCGTGATTGCTCCGCCAGCCGTTCCACCAGCTCCTGATCCTGCTCGTCGGCCATGCTTCAGTGAAGCCTGAACAAGACCCCATCATGATCGCGCGTGTGCTGGTGCTGGGCGCCTCGATGCTGATCGGATCGGCCGGCGCCCAGGCCCAGAAGAGCTGTCCCCTGCTGGTGCCCCGCGAGGAGGCGTTCCTGCAGCCGAAGCGCCTTCCACCGGCTCAGGTGCCGGCCAAGAACGCCGCCGGCTGCCTCTCCCCAGCCGATGCCATCTACGCGCCCGACGGCTGCCCCCTCAGGCTCTGCCCCAGGCCCACCCGAGGCATTGAACTCTGAGCGCTGGCAGCGCCTCAGAAGGCAGCAACACAATCAAAGGGCCCGGCACAGCATCAACGGCAGCCGTAGACCGAAACCACATAGCTGAAGCCGGTGGCGTTGGCGTTGTATCCCGAGCCCACCTTGACGTTCACCTGGCTGACCAGTTTGCCGCCGAGGGAGGCGAAGGGACCGAACTGCCTGAATTGGCCCGATTTGGCATCCAGGGTCTGATTCACCACCTGCAGATTCGTGCCGTCGCTGAACTTGAGATAGGCCTGAATCGGGTAGGGACCGGGCTTGCTGGAGGTGGACCTGAAGTTGACCAGATAGCTCCTGTACGGACGGCTGACGATGAAATCAGTGTTGAAATTGGTTCTCCCGAACGGGAACACCAGCGGGCCATCCAGCTGGATCGTTTTGCTGATGCTGGTGCCGCCGCCCACGGCATCGAGCAGCCCACAATTCGAAGCTGCCTGCGCCGGAATGCCAGTCAGCGCCAGCAGGGGAAGGGCGAGCAGGGTGGAAATGGGATGGAGGCGCATCATCGGGTCTGTGTCTGGGGTCGCCAGGGGAACCTATGAGAGGGCCCGGCGGTCGGTTCGGTTGGTTCGCCATTTGTTTCGGCAGGCCCATCCTGTGGAAACCAGGGAGCTCGCATACGGTTTTGAAACCTCCCCCATTGCCGTCATCCCGCCATGCATCCCACCGCCGAGCAGTTCACTGAAAAAGCCTGGGCTGCCGTGGTGACGGCCCAGCAACTCGCCCAGAAGAGGCGCCATCAGCAACTCGAAACCGAGCACCTGTTCGCCGCCCTGCTGGCCGAACAGGGCCTGGCCGGTCGAATCCTCGAGAAGGCGGGGGTGAACCCCGACCTGCTCAGCCAGAAGGTGGAGGCTTTCCTGGCCGCCCAGCCGAGCCTCAGTTCAGCGGCTGAAACGGTCTTCCTCGGCAAGGGCCTGGGCACCCTGCTCGACCAGGCCGAAGCCCTCAAGCAGGAATTCGGCGACAGCTTTCTCTCGATCGAACACCTGCTGCTGGCCCTGGCTGTCGATCCACGCTGCGGCCGCCAGCTGCTCACCCAGGCCGGCACCGACAAGACCAAGCTGCTGGCAGCGATCGAGTCGGTACGCGGCAGCCAGAAAGTGACCGACCAGAACCCCGAAGGCACCTACGAATCCCTGGAGAAGTACGGCCGCGACCTGACGGCGGCCGCCCGTGAGGGCAAGCTCGACCCGGTGATCGGCCGCGACGAGGAAATCCGCCGCACGATCCAGATCCTCTCGCGCCGCACCAAGAACAACCCGGTGCTGATCGGGGAGCCGGGTGTGGGCAAGACGGCCATCGTGGAGGGCCTGGCCCAGCGGATCGTCAACGGCGATGTGCCGCAGGCGCTGCAGAACCGTCAGCTGATCTCCCTGGACATGGGCGCCCTGATCGCCGGTGCCAAGTACCGCGGCGAATTCGAGGAGCGGCTGAAGGCGGTGCTCAAGGAGGTCACGTCCTCAGAGGGCCAGATCGTGCTGTTCATCGATGAGATCCACACGGTGGTGGGGGCCGGCGCCGCCGGTGGCTCGATGGATGCGAGCAACCTGCTCAAGCCGATGCTGGCCCGCGGCGAACTGCGCTGCATCGGCGCCACCACCCTCGATGAACACCGCCAGCACATCGAGAAGGATCCCGCCCTGGAGCGCCGCTTCCAGCAGGTGTTCGTGGATCAGCCCACCGTGGAAGACACGATCTCGATCCTGCGCGGCCTCAAGGAGCGCTACGAGGTGCACCACGGCGTGCGCATCGCCGACAGCGCTCTGGTCGCCGCCGCCGTGCTCAGCAGCCGCTACATCGCCGATCGGTTCCTGCCCGATAAGGCGATCGACCTGATGGATGAATCGGCCGCCCGGCTGAAGATGGTGATCACCTCCAAGCCGGAGCAGATCGACGAGATCGATCGCAAGATCCTCCAGCTGGAGATGGAGAAGCTGTCGCTCGGGCGTGAATCCGATGCCGCCAGCAAGGAACGCCTGGAGCGGATCGAGCGGGAGCTGGCCGAGCTGGGCGAGCAGCAGAGCGGCCTCAACGCCCAGTGGCAGAAGGAGAAGGGTTCGATCGATGAACTCAGCGCCATCAAGGAGGAGATCGAGCAGGTGCAACTGCAGGTGGAGCAGGCCAAGCGCAGCTACGACCTCAACAAGGCAGCCCAGCTCGAATACGGCACCCTGGCCGAACTCAACAAGAAGCTGGCGGCCAAGGAAAGCGAGCTCAATGCCGCCGGTGCCGACAAGACCCTGCTGCGCGAAGAGGTCACCGAGGAGGACATCGCCGAAGTGATCGCCAAGTGGACCGGCATCCCGGTGGCGCGGCTGGTGCAGAGCGAGATGGAGAAACTGCTGCATCTCGAAGCGGATCTGCACGCCCGCGTGATCGGCCAGGAACAGGCCGTCACCGCCGTGGCCGATGCGATCCAGCGCTCCCGCGCCGGGCTCAGCGATCCCAACCGGCCGATCGCCAGCTTCCTGTTCCTCGGCCCCACCGGCGTGGGCAAAACCGAGCTGTGCAAGGCCCTGGCCGCCCAGCTGTTCGACAGCGACGACGCCATGGTGCGCATCGACATGAGCGAATACATGGAGAAGCACGCCGTCAGTCGCCTGATCGGCGCCCCTCCGGGCTACGTGGGCTACGAGGAAGGCGGCCAGCTCACCGAGGCGGTGCGGCGGCGCCCCTACGCCGTGATCCTGTTCGACGAGGTGGAGAAAGCCCACCCGGATGTGTTCAATGTGCTGCTGCAGGTGCTCGATGACGGCCGCGTCACCGATGGCCAGGGCCGCACGGTGGATTTCACCAACACCGTGCTGATCCTCACCAGCAACATCGGCAGTGCCTCGATCCTCGATCTGGCCGGCGATCCCGCCCGCCACGGCGAGATGGAGAAACGCGTGAACGACGCCCTGCGGGCGCACTTCCGCCCCGAATTTCTCAACCGGCTTGATGAAACGATCATCTTCCACAGCCTGCGGGCCGAGGAACTGCGGCAGATCGTGGTGCTTCAGGTGGAGCGGCTGCGGCGGCGGCTGGAGGAACGCAAGCTCGATCTCACCTTGAGCACTGCGGCACTCGACTGGATCGCCACGGTCGGCTACGACCCGGTGTACGGGGCCAGGCCCCTCAAACGGGCGATCCAGCGCGAGCTGGAAACACCGATCGCCAAGGCGATCCTGACCGGCACGTTCCCCGAGGGAAGCACGATTGCCGTGGACGTTGAACAGGAGGGTGGCAGCCCGCGGCTGGCCCTGCGGCCCCATCGCCACCAGCCGTTGGTGAGCGTGTGAGCGAAGGAGCTGCTGACGCCAGCCTCGACGCCCTGATCGCGGCCCTCTCACTGCCTTCGGCCTATCCAGTCGCTGACTGGGAGGGGGTGGCCCCAGAGCAGCGGCGGGTGGAGGTGATTCAGACCCACATCAGCGTTGTGTTCCTGACCCCGCAGCGGGCCTACAAGCTCAAGAAGCCTCTGCGGCTCTGGGATCTGCTCGATTACAGCAGCCCAGAGCTCCGCCTGCACTGGTGTGAGGAGGAAGTGCGGCTCAACCGCCGCCTGGCGCCGGATCTCTACCTCGGTGTGAGCCAGCTGATCGGACCCCGGGGACCTGAACCCGTGGTGGTGATGCGTCGCTTCGCCGCCGCCGACACCCTCCAGGCCCGGCTGGCGGCAGGACAGGTCGGTCCGGAAACGCTGCGGGCCGTGGGTAGCCGCATCGCCGCCTTTCACCGCCAGCATCTCCTCACGGCCGCCAGGTCCACCAGCCTGCTCAAAGACTTCAGCCGGGTGCTGCACAGCAATCTGCGCTCCACCCGCTCCTGTGTGCCGGCACTGGTGCCCGCCTCTGTGCACCGCCAGCTCGACCACCTGCTGGCCCTGGCCCTGCGGGGGCAGAGGCACCTGCTGCGGCAGCGGCTGGGAGCCGGCTGGGCCGTGGATGGCCACGGCGATCTCCGGCTTGAGCATGTGCTGCTGCTGGAGCCGATCGCCGTGGTGGATGGGGTGGAATTCAATGCGAGCCTGCGCCGGATCGATGCCGGCTCCGATCTGGCCTTCCTGGCCATGGAGCTCCAGGCGGCGGGCCACAGCGAGCTGATCGAACCCCTGCTCGAAGGCTATGGCCGGGCAATCGAGCCGGCCGTGTTTGCCCTGTTCTGCGCCTATCGCGCCCATGTGCGGGCCAAGGTGGCGGCCGCCACCTGCCTGGAGCCGGAAATCCCGGCCGCCCAGCGGCAGCAGGCCGCCCGGATGGCCCAGGCCCAGCTCAGCCTCGCCCTGGCCTATGCCGGCAGCGGCCAGACCCCGCCGGCTCTGCTGCTGCTGCGGGGGAGTTCCGGCAGCGGCAAGAGCCAGCTGGCCAGAGAGCTGGCCCCCTGGTTGCTGGCGGATCATCTCCAGAGCGACAGGATTCGCAAGCAGTTGCACGGGCTGGCGCCCCTGGCGCGGACTGTCGGCGCCGAGCGGGATCAGCTCTATGGCGCAGCAGCCCATCAACGCACTGAAGCGGCCCTGCTCGCCGCCGCCGCCGCCAGCCTCCGCCAGGGGCGCACCGTGCTGCTCGATGCCACCCATCTGGCTCGCTCCAGCCGAGCCCGGGCCGTGGCGCTGGCGGGCGAGCTGGCGGTTCCCTGGTTGATCCTCGATCTGCACACTCCCCAGGCCGTGATCGAGGCGCGCCTGGAGCAGCGCTGCCGCCGCAACGACGACCCCAGCGACGCCGATGCGGTGATTCAGGCGGCCCAGCGGCTGGCCACCGATCCCTTGCTGCCGCAGGAAGCTGAGCGCACCCTGACGGTGCCAGCCGACCTCCCTGGCCAGACAGAGGCTGAAGGACCGCGGGTCGCTGCTCTGTTGATCGAGATCTGGTCTCGATTGATCGAGCCAGCTGGGCGCTGAGTCAGTCGTTCAGCAGCCCGTCGATCCGCCTGGCGAGCTCCAGGTCGAGGCTGGAGAGGCCCCCGGTGTCATGGGTGGTGAGGTCGATCACCACCCGGTTGTAGATGTTGCCGAGCTCCGGATGGTGACCCATCGATTCGGCGATCAAGGCCACCTGGGTGAGGAAACCGAAAGCTTCCACAAAGGAGGTGAACAGCAAGCCGCGATGCAGCTTGCCGTTCACCACACTCCAGTCAGGCAGCTCGATCTCGAGTGCGGCGATCTCTTCGGCGGAAAGCGATTTGGCAACCATGGCGACTTGAGCCAGTCGGGATTCCAGCCTGGCAGAGGCCTGCCCTGATCCGTGCTGAGCGGGAGCAGGTCGGCAGGTCCATTCAGTCACTGGGCTCGGAGAGGTCGTGGAGGCGATCGATCATCAGATCCAGCTCCGTGTCGTTGTCGGGGTCGACTCCCTGGGCGCTGCGGCGCAGCACCTCGGCATTGAGCCGCTCACCATTGCGGCGGGCCAGCAGGGTCGAGGCGGAAAGGAGGGGGGCGGCAGGCTGCTGGGAGGGCGATGAATCCACCAGGCCGGCCAACCGATCGAGAGTGGGGGCCAGATCGCTGAGCCGGGCGTTCAGCGCCCTGAGTTCCGCTTGCAGGGCGGCGATCTGAGCCGAGAGAAGGGCCCAATCAGTGGCTGCCGGGCCGTCGAGGGGAGCGCCGCTGGGCTGCTGACTCAGCACCGACCGGGGCCCCATAGGCTTGGGGGATCGATCCGGTCACTTGCCCAGCCATGGAGCGTCGCGCCTGTCGTCATTGGTTCTCCATTCTCATCAGCCTGCTCGGGTCTGGAGCCATTCTGGCCACAGGCCCCGGGGCCCAGGCCCAGGAGGTGATCCCCAAACTTCAGGCCCTCTGCCCCCTGGGCTATGTGGACACCTTCAACGGCAAGTGCAGCACCCTCGGCGTCGTCAGCTACACCGTGGCACCGACCAACGGTGAAGCCTGCCAGTCGGGCTGGATGAACATCGGCGGTGGCTATTGCCGCCGCAAATGATCGGGCCTGCTCAACCGGGTGGATCCCAGCTCACCAGTCCAAGCCGCAGGGCAATCAGGCCCGCATCCAGCCGCGTGCGGGCCTTGAGCTTGCTCAGCACGGCCTTGATATGGCTTCGCACCGTTTCCACGGAAATGTGGAATCGCTGGGCGATTTCATGGGTTTCACAACCCTGCAGCATCGCTTCGACCACCTGCAGTTGCCGGGGCGTCAACCGTTCCGGCTCACCGTCGCCCAGGCCACGGCTGCTGCGCTGCAGCAGGGCGGCCACGGCCGTATCCATGTACACCCCGCCCGTGCCGAGCACGGCCTTGATCGCTGCAACCAGGGTGCCGAGACCGACGCGACGCTCCAGGCAGATGCCGTCACAGTTGGATTCAAGGGCCGCCAGCAGAACGTCAGGGGTGTCCCGCTCGAGCAGCAGCAGGCAGGCCAGGCGGGGATAGAGCCGTTTGGCCTCCCGGACGAACTGGCAGCCGCTGCCGGCCTCCAGGGGATGGGTCACGAACAGCAGATCGGGGAGCCGCCTGCTGAGCAGGGCCAGCCCTTCTGTCTGGCAGGTGGCAGCTCCGATCCACTGGGCTGGCTCGCCGACGGAATGGGTGATCAGGGTGATCAGCAGCCGGCGGCCACTGACGATCATCAGGGTTCGCCCCCGGAGCAGCTCGATCGCCTCATCTCTGGCCTGGCCACCGGGCCCCAGCAGTGGGGTCATGTCCATGGACCAGGCCCTGAGGCATTTACGTTGATGCGATCAGCCCGGATGACAAGACCATGTCAGGAGATCCTGACATGGTCACGACGTCCCGGTCGAATCTTGGCGATCCCCTGCCGATCCCCGCGGCTGGTTGATCGGGGTTGGGTCAGCACAAGCGGCGTTGGATCAGTAGTAGCGCCTTGGGTTCTGGGAGATCGCCAGTTGCACCTCCACCAGGAAGAGCAGCAGGGCCAGGATCAGCGAGGCCATCGCCAGCACGAACACAGGCACCACGATCGCGGCCAGATCAACGGCCGCAACGGCACTGATGAACAGCACCGCCACCACACCGGAAACCAGCAGGGCCGTGAACGTGGCGCAGAGGATGGCCCGATTGATCAGAAACAGGCGACGGCGCTGCACGGTCAGCACCGCCTTCAACTGCTTCGCCTGGGCGATGTTGCCCTTCTCCATCGCCTCCTGCAGAACGCGGGTGCGATCGATGATCCGACTCAGACGAGCCGTGAAGGTGCCCAGCAGGCCGCCGATGCCGGTGAGCAGGAACACCGGAGCAACGGACAGTTGAATCGCCCGGGACAGGCCGGCCACCGCTGTCGCATCAGTCAGGCTCATCGGCCCCTTGGCATGGCGGATCGTTTCAATGGTTGCAGCATCGGTCCAGGAGCAGCAACGGGATGACGAATCAGGCGAGGCAGAGGCTGGCAGCCCATGTCCGGGAGACCCGGCTGCTCGGCAGTATCCATGGAACGCTCTACTGGGATCAGAACACGCTGATGCCCAGCGCCGGCGCCGCCTGGCGGGGTGAGCAGCTGGCCCTGCTGGCCCGCCAGCTGCACGAGCGCCAGAGCAGCGCCGCCTACGCCGACATCCTGGCCGCCGCCGAAGCCGAGCTCGGAGCCAGACCAGCCACCGACCCCTGGCGACAGAACCTGGCCCTGCTGCGCCGGGACCTCGAGCGACAACGGCTGCTGGACCCTGCTCTGGTGGCAGCGCTTTCCCTGGCCAGGACGAGGGGTTACGCCCTCTGGCAGGAGGCCCGCAGCCAGGCCGACCATGCCCGCTTCGCCCCGGCTCTGGCCGAGCTGATCGCCCTGCGCCAGGAACAGGCCCGTCAGCTGGCCACGGTCGAGCGCGATGCCGAGGGCCGGCCGCGCAGTTGCTGGGAAATCCTCGCCCAGCCCTTCGAGCCGGGGATCAGCAAGGCAAGGCTGGCAACCCTGTTCAAGCCCCTGGGCCAACGACTGCCCCCGCTGATCGAGCGCCATGGCCGACAGGTGTCGGCCGGGATCGATCCGCACCAGGCGGTGCTGTCAGACACGGCGCAGGAGCGGCTCTGCCAGCAGCTTCTCCAGGAGTGGGGCTTCGACCCCAGCCAGGCGGTGCTGGCCCGCTCTCCGCACCCCTTCTCCACCACCCTCGGTCCGGCCGATTTCCGCATCACCAGCCGGATCGTGCCTGGCCAGCCGTTCTCCGCCTTTCTCGCCACCGCCCACGAATGGGGCCACTCCCTCTACGAACAGGGACTGCCCCGCCACGACCAGCAGTGGTTCGCCTGGCCCCTGGGCGATGCCACCTCGATGGGAGTGCACGAGAGCCAGAGTCTGTTCTGGGAGTGCCGGGTGGGACGCGGTGAAGCCTTTGCGCGGCGCTGGCAGCCGCGATTCCGTCAGGCGATCGAGCGGCAGACGGCCCGGAATGCCGGCCAGTCCGGCGCCCAGTGGCAGGACCCTGCCGCCTTCTGGCGCGAGCTCAACCCCCGACGACCAGGGCTGATCCGGGTCGAATCCGACGAACTCAGCTACTGCCTCCACATCCTGTTGCGCTACGAGCTGGAACTGGCGCTGCTGGAGGGTGGCCTGTCGGTGCAGGAGCTGCCAGCCGAATGGAACCGCCGCATGCTGGCGCTGCTCGGCATCGCGCCCGGCAACGACGCCGAAGGTTGTCTCCAGGACGTCCACTGGAGCGAGGGCCTGTTCGGCTACTTCCCTTCCTATGCGCTCGGCCACCTGATCTCGGCCCAGCTGGCGGAAGCGATGGAGCGGGAGATCGGCCCGATCGAAGCGCGGCTGACGGCAGGGGACGACCGGGCCCTGCTGGACTGGCTGCGTCTGCACGTGCATCCGCTCGGCCGGAGTGTCACCGGCGAGGAACTGGTGCTGCGGGTGAGTGGGGCCCGGCTCGACTCCAGCGCCTTCCTCACCTACCTGGAAGCAAAGCTGGAGAAGCTCTCGAGTGGGCATCCGTAGGATCACGGCCGCCCGTCCTTCCTCTGCTCTCGCCATGGCGAACATCGACCATGCCCCCAGCCGCACGATGCTCAACCTGCTGCATGTGCTGCCGGCTTTCGCCGATGAAGCCGAGCTGCGGCTGAACGCGATCATCGAGGTGAATTCGATGACGATCAACAAGTACGAACTGATCACCGAATCGGGCCAGCTCAAGCTCGATCGGGTCGGGTACTCCTCCCTGGCCTATCCATTCGCCTACGGCTGCATCCCCCGCACCTGGGACGAAGACGGCGATCCGCTCGACATCGAAATCGTCCATGTCACTGAACCGCTGGTGGCGGGCAGCCTGGTTGAGGCGCGGATCATCGGGATCATGACCTTTGACGATGGCGGCGAGGTGGACGACAAGGTGATCGCCGTGCTGGCCGACGACAAACGGGTGGAGCACATCACCAGCTACGAGCAGCTCGGCGCGCAATGGCTGAAGGAAACCCAGTACTACTGGGAGCACTACAAGGACCTCAAGAAGCCCGGCACCTGCCACGTCAACGGCTTCTTCGGAACCGAGGAGGCGGTGAGGATCGTCAAGGCTTGCGAAGCGCGCTACAACAGCGAGATTGATCCCAAGCTCGTCAACTGACGCCCCCGTACACCTCCATGGCGATGAAGCATCTCTCTCCCCAGCGGCTGGTCCGTCTCCTCCCCGCCCTCGCTGTGCTGGCGCTTGGCACCGCCGCCCTGCCTGGGCGGACCGGGCAGAGTGCAACGCTCGTGACGCCTGCCCCGGTCCCCGCCGCTGTCACCCCGGCGAACCACAGCACCGCCGCCGTCACCAGCACCAGGGAAATCGTGCTGGAACTCGGCAAGCGCACGATCAGCCTGCTGGACAACGGCAAGGTGATCGGCAGCTGGCCGGTGGCGATCGGAGATCCCTCCACCCCCACCCCCACGGGCAGCTTCAAGGTGCGCAACAAGGTGGTCAATCCCCAGTACCAGAGCACGGTCTCCGGCAAGGTCAACCCTACCCGAGGCGCCCAGGGTCCCCTCGGTGACCGCTGGATCGGCTTCCACACCACCACCAAGGATCAGTACGGCATCCACGGCACCCCCACCGCCTGGGAGTGGACGGTCAAGGGTCGTGAGGCCGTTTCGCGCGGCTGCGTGCGGATGCTCACCCCCCATGTCCGGGCGCTGTTCGATCAGGTGGAGGTGGGCACTCCCGTCGTGGTCAAGCGCTGAGCTGCCGGGCCAGGGCCAGGGCCAGGCCGTCACGGCTGGCCAGTCCGCGCAGGGCCGCAATCGGCAGGCCATCGGCAGGCAGGCCGTGGGGAAGATATCCTCCAACCCCTTCCTCCACGGCGAACACAGGAACCTGGCGCAGGCCATTGGGAGTGAGTTGATCCTCAAGCCTGTCCAGCCTTGCCGTCAGGGGCAGCCAGACCAGATCGCTGCGGCGGCAATCGTTCACCCTCACGGCTTCCTGTCGTTCGATTCCAGCGCTGAGGCCCCGCTGCAGATCCTGCAGGGTTACCAGTGCCACAGCCCGGTCCGCCTCGACGGCGATCAGACAGTGGCCATGGACCTCGGTCAGTCGGGCCACCGCCGCCGCCGCCGGTGTGGCGGCCGGCAACACGAGGGGGACATCCGTCCCGAAAGCCTCCGACACCGGCAGGGCGGCCAGTTGAAGCCTGCGTTTCTCCTCCAGCGGGTCGGCGCCCAGCAGGCCACGGTCCTGGAAGCCCTGCCAGCGCTCGACCAGCAAGGCGCTCAGGCCGGTGGCGGCCATCAGGGGAAGCACGATGCGGATGTCATGGGTGAGCTCGAACAGCAGAAGCAGTGCGGTGAGCGGGGCCCGGGCGCTGCCGGCCAGCACCGCCGCCATCCCGACCATCGCGTAGGCGGGGGGTTCGGCCACGGGCAGATGCAGCCCACCCTCCCCCAGCAACTGGCCATAGCAGTTGCCCAGCACCGCCCCGAGAAACAGCGAGGGCGCGAATCCACCACCCACGAACCCGGTGGCATTGCTGAGCCCTGTGGCCAGCAGCTTCACGACCAGGAGGGCCAGCAGAGTGCCCAGAGCGATGCCCCCCTCATTGCCGAGCAGCGCTTCGATCGTGTCGTAGCCGACCCCGAGCACCTCGGGAAAGCCCAGGGCCAACACCCCGACCCCGAGCCCGCCGAGGGCGTTGAGCAGCCAGGGGGCGAGCCGGCCCATCTGGCGCTGCACCGGTCCGCTGCGCCCGGCCGCCAGCAGAGTCACCAGTGCCCAGGAGATCAGGCTCGCCACCACGCCAAGCCCGAGGTAAAGCGGTAACTCCAGCGGTGAGCGAACGTCATAGGCGGGCAGCCTGAAAATCGGTTCATCACCCAGGCAGAGCTGGGTGACCAGGGCCGAGCTGACCGCGGCCACCAGCACTCCCCGCAGGCTGGGGCGGCCGGGGATCGTGCTGTAGGCCCCTTCGAAGGCGAAGAACACGCCGGCGATCGGTGCCCGGAATCCGGCCGCCAGACCGGCCGCCACCCCCGCAGCCACCAGCGCCTTCTGGGACTCCGGCGAAAGCGAGCCGCGCTGGCCGACCCAGAGCCCGATGTTGCCGCCGCCTTCCACGCTCGGTCCCTCCGGTCCGAGCGATGCGCCACTGCCCAGACTGAGTGCGGCAGCCACCAGCCGCAGCAGCGGCAGCTTCGGTGCGGCCCGCACCATGCCATCGGCCATCGCCATCAGGCTGGGCAGCCCGGGGCCGAGATCCCTGGCGAGCTGGCGCAGCAGGCCAACCAGCAGCCCGCCCAGCATCGGCACCACCAGCACCGGCCAGGAGGAGAGCCAATTCACGGCGATGGTGGCTGCGGGCAGGGGTTCCGGGGGCGCCGGCGGTGGTGGCAGGAAACCGATTCCGCCCAGGCCGAGCTGCAGCAGGGCCTTGAGAGGTGTGCTGGATTCGGGCTCGGCGGGATTGAAGATCTCCACCGGGGTTTCGGGAGATCCCACCGTGCCCAGCACGCCCATCACCGTCTCCACCACGGTGCCGAACAGGAACTGGTTGATGTACCCGAGCAGGAAGTGGAAACCGACCACCGCCAGGCCGGTCAGCACCCCGACGAGGGCAGCCCAGGCGAGCAGGTTCCACTGAAAGGGAATCGCGCGGGGCTCGCTCTCCTGCTCAGCCACCGGAGGCGATGGAACCAGCTCAGTGCTCGCGGCCAACGGTTGCAAAGATCTCCTCCAGAATTTCTCCGGCGCCCTGGGCCCGGAGGCGCTCAGCGAGGGCGATGCCGACCGCTTCCGGATTGCTCTGATCGCCACTCACCTCATCACGGATCAGACGCTGGCCATCCAGGCTGGCCACCATGCCGGTGAGCACGAGGGCCTCGGCCTCAAAGCGGGTGTTCACGCCGATCGGAACCTGGCAGCCTCCCTCCAGTTGGCGGAGGAAGGCTCGCTCGGCCAGGCAGCGGCGGGATGAGGGAGTGTGCTCAAGGGCCTTCAGCTGGCCGATCACCTGTTCGTCACCACTGCGGCACTCGATGCCGAGGGCACCCTGCCCGACGGCATGAAGCGAGATCTCCGGGGCGATCCGCTCGTGGATCCTCCCCGACAGCCCGAGCCGCCCCAGTCCCGCTGCCGCCAGGATCAGGCAGTCATAAGCACCGGCATCGAGCTTTTCCAGCCGGGTGATCACGTTGCCGCGCACATCCTTGAACACCAGATGGGGGTAATGGTGGCGAAGCTGGGCCAGGCGCCGCAGGGAGCTGCTGCCCACCACGCTGCCCTCGGGCAGGGTGGACAGGGATTTGTCGGCATGCCTGGCGTGCACCACCAGGGCATCGGCCGGGTCTTCCCGTTCGGTGATGCAGCCCAGCACCAGGCCATCGGGAAGATTGGTGGGCAGATCCTTGAGGCTGTGCACGGCGATATCGGCCCGGTCCAGGAGCATCTGGGCCTCCAGTTCCTTGGTGAACAGGCCCTTGTCGCCGATCTTCGCCAGGGCCACATCGAGAATCTTGTCCCCCTGGGTGGCCATCGCCTCGATGCTGATCTCCAGCCCCGGATGGGCCAGAGCCAGTTCATCACGCACCCAGTGGGTCTGCACCATCGCCAGCTGACTGCGGCGGGAGGCGATGCGCAGGGTGGAGCCAGCCATCAACTCAATCCTCAAACCGGCCAGTGGCCGTCCTACAGCCGCTCAGCCTAAGGACCAGCCGTCCACCACTCGCCCTGACCGGGAAAGATCGTGATCAGCCAAAGAAATCCAGGGGGAACGGTCCCCATGTGCCTTCGGCGTCCGGATCCGAACCGTGATGGCCGGTGATCAGCAGCCCGTGGCCCAGACCGGTTTCAGGTCGGAGCCTGAACAGACCGGTGCTCTGGTTGCCCTTGAGGAACACCGGACCCGCCGCCGCCGGGAGGGCGTCTCCCTCTGCGACCAGGGCCTGCCAGCCCAGGGCCCGCTCACAGCTGCGCAGAGCCGCGACGGCGGCCGCTCCGGATGGAGCCATCACCCCGACCGTGAACCACTCACAGCCCGCGACCGTGGCCAGCAGCTCCCGCAGGATCCGCTCCTGTTGCCGGTCATCGATGGACGGGGCGGTGCGCAGGCCGCAGAGGTCGGCAAGGGAGGCCAGCTCAGGAAGATCCGTGGGTGGGTTCATGGGGTCAGCGGGACGTCCGGCCACTCTGCCCCTCCAGGTCCTGGCTTGGGGCGAGCAGCCAGCCAGCCGTCAGCTAGGGACTGTTCCAGACAAATCGCGACGTGGCGGCATAGTTCCAGACGAACACCACGGCGATGCCGGCGATCTGCGCGAAGAAGGTGTCATTGGAAATCTGGTTGTAAAACAGACTCGCCAGTCCAACGTTGGCCAGCATCGGCAGGGAGGCCACCGCCAGAAACTTGACCAGACCCGCCAGCAACGGCATGCCCTGGAGCCGGCGATGGCGAAAGGTGAGACTGTTGTTGATCAGATAGTTGGAGATTGCCGAAACAAGCACGGCAACCGGCAAGGCCAGCTCGAAGGAAAGGCCGATCAGCATCAACAGCTTGGAGGCCAGCAGCTGGAGGCCGACTCCGCTCAGGCCCACCAGGGCGAAGCTCACCGCGCGGCGCGGCACCAGCCTCAACAGCAGGGTGTGCAGGATCGAAACACCGAAGTCCCAGAGCACGGCCTGATCCAGCTTTGAGCTTCCGTGGCTGCGGCTCTGAAAGTGGAGCGGGATCTCAGCCACCTTCAACTGGCCCCGGCTGAGGGCCAGCAGTTCATAGAGAAACTTGAACCCCTGAACATCCACCTGCCGCACCCAGGGCATGCAGCGATCCAGGTTCATCGCCATGAAGCCACTCATGTAATCGGTGAGCTGCCGGTAGCGGGGCAGGCTGAACCGCGCCAGCCGGTTGGCCAGGATCGATTGATCCTGGCGTGAGTCCGACAGGCCCAGGATCGAAGCTTCAGGGTGAAACCGGCTGCCGATCACCAGATCACTGCCCTGGCTCAGCAGGGCCTCCAGCGCCAAGCCCACCGCAATCGGTTGATGCTGACCATCACAGTCCATCACCACGGCAAGATCACCGGTGGCATCGAGCAGACCTTCCTTGATGGCGCTGGAGAGACCGGAGCGGCCGACCCGTCGGATCAGGCGGATCTCCGGTTGCTGGTGGGCGAGTTTCCTCACCTGCTCGGAGGTGCCGTCAGCGGAGTCGTCGTCGACCACGATCAGCTCAATCGACCACCGATCCCTCAGCAACAGCAACTGCTGCAGGATCACGGTGATCGTGGCGCATTCGTTGAAGGTGGGAAGAATGATCGACACCCGAGGTGCCGATGCTGGCGGATGCCCTGCCTGGGAGGTGCGGGGAAGAGAGACCAATCCGCTGGGTTCGAAGCTGCGGAAGGTTACTTGATGTACTCCTTCAGGACGCCGTTGCGGTTTGGGTGACGGAGCTTGCGCAGGGCTTTGGCTTCGATCTGACGGATGCGTTCGCGGGTCACATCGAAGATCTGACCGATTTCTTCAAGGGTCTTCATGCGGCCATCATCAAGGCCGTAGCGCAGGCGCAGCACATCCCGCTCCCGGGGGCTCAGGGTGGCCAGAACGCCTTCAAGATCTTCACGCAGCAGGTTCTTGGCGACATCCTGCTCTGGATTTTCAATGTCGGCTTCGATGAAGTCGCCGAGGCGTGAATCTTCCTCCTTGCCGATCGGAGTTTCCAGGGAGATCGGCAACTGGGCTGACTTGGCGATGAAGCGCAGCTTCTCGATCGTCATTTCCATGCTTTCAGCAATCTCTTCTTCGGTGGGTTTGCGTCCGAACTCCTGGCTGAGCACCTTGGTGGTTTTCTTGATCCTCGAAATGGTTTCGTAGAGATGAACCGGCAGCCGGATGGTGCGGCTCTGGTCGGCGATGGCGCGGGTGATCGCCTGACGGATCCACCAGGTGGCATAGGTGGAGAATTTGTACCCTTTCTCGTGGTCGAACTTCTCGGCGGCACGGATCAGGCCGAGGCTGCCCTCCTGGATCAGATCCTGGAAGGAGAGGCCTCGGTTCATGTATTTCTTGGCAATCGACACCACCAGGCGCAGGTTGGACTGCACCATCTTTTCCTTGGCGCGCCGACCCAGCATCAACCGCCGCCGGAACTTCAGCAGGGTCATGTCAACGAGAACAGCCCACTCCTTGACATCGGGGTAATGGCCGTTGTCCTGCTCGAACTGGGTTGCGAGCTCCTCGAGCAGAAGCAGGTCGGCGATCTTGCGGGCGAGCTCGATCTCCTCATCAGGCCGCAGCAACCGGATCCGGCCGATCTCCTGGAGATAGACCCTGATCGAATCCTCGGTGTAGACACCCTTCGGACCCACCTTGATGCTGGCCAGCGCCTTGCTGGCAACAGGCTTGCCGGCGGGGGCAGGATCATCTCCCTCGGCCGCAGCCAGGAGCTGATCGGCGACATCATCGAGTTCAACAACGTCAAGGGGCAAATCGAGGCTGCCGGTGGGCTCGGCCTTGGCCTTCCCCGCCTTGGTGGTGGCCGCCTTGGCTGCGGTGGCCTTGCCTGCGGTTGACTTGCCTGCGGTTGACTTGGTGGCCGCTGCTTTCGTGCCGACTTTCTTGGCCGCCGGTTTGCGGGTGCTCGTCACTGTGTTGACAGCTCCGTCGCTGAGCGGGGCCGATTCCGGATCGGTGGCGGTGGGATCGGGCTTGGGCCTGGCTTTGGCCCGGGGTGCTTTGGGCTTGATCTCGACGGTGACCTGCTCGCCCGCCTGGTTCGCAACCGCGAGGATCTCGGGTTCGGCTTTCGTGGACTTCAGGGCGGCAACAGGGCTCATAGGAATCGGCAGCTAAAGAAGCGGGATCGGGCGAAGCGGATGGGGATGGACGGATCAGGCCAGTGCCTGTGGTGCAGGCGCGCAGCGAACGCACAAGCAAAAATCACCCGCCAAGAACCTGGCCCGTGCGCTCAACCGGCAGGGGTTGAAACGACAAGGGGAAAAACAGTGATCAGCGAGGTCGAGCCAACAACGAAGTAGAACAGCACGGAGGCCTTTGCAGGGTTGTCAGGGGTGATCGCAGACTGGGAGAAAGGAAGGAGCGGAAATTCCGACAGGCTTTCTCGCCGTGTCTTCCCTCTGAACGAAACACTGATCAGCACCGGGTGCAGCTTGAGAGGCTGCTCAACCCATGCATTCTAAGAACCTGCATCGGTGTTTGCAAGGCAAAGACACCACCCCATCGCTTTGAACCAGGATCCGACCTGCTGGCAGGTGTGGCTTGAGGCCGGCCGGGAGGGGCGGGTGTTCAGCTACACCAACCCTCGGGACCTGGTCCTTGCACCTGGAGATCTGGTCAGGGTTTCCTTGCGGGGACGTCGGCAGATCGGCCTGGTGGTGTCCTGCCAGGAGGCTCCTCCCCCGGGGCTGGATCCTGGCAGGATGCTGCCGATTGAAGCTCTGCACCAGGCGGCAGCTGTCGATCCGCAATGGCAGGCTTTGCTCATGGAGGTGGCTGAAGACTGCCACACCAGCCTGTTCAAGACGCTCAAAACAGCCCTGCCAACAGGCTGGCTGGGCCAGCGCCGCCAGCCTCCTCCGACAACAGCCCGCCAGCGCCACTGGGTGGAGCCACTGGAGGCGGCGGCAGCCCATCCGGATCTTCCCCCTCGCCAACGGGAGCTGCTCGATCGCCTGTGGATGCAGCCCGAAGGAGCCTGGCTACAGGAAACCCTTCAAACCTGGGGCTTCAGTCGCTCGGTCGTGCAAGGTCTGGTGGGCCGTTCGCTGGTGCGGATTCAACCCAGACAAGCCCCATCCCCCAGCCAAACCACAGCCAGAGCCACAGCTACATCGCCGTCACCGCCCCTCCCGCTGCAGCCACCCCGGCAACTGAACCGGGCCCAGGCCGAAGCCCTGCAGCGGTTCGCCAGCTCACCAAGGGGGGCGACACTGCTGCTCTGGGGTATCACGGGGTCCGGCAAGACCGAGGTCTATCTGCAGGCGGCGGCCCAATGCCTCGCCGCAGGAGAAAGCAGCCTGCTGCTCACCCCGGAGATCGGCCTGGTGCCCCAGCTGCTGGATCGCTGCCGGGCACGGTTCGGTGGGCAAGTGATCGCCTATCACAGCGGGCTGGGGGAAGGCGAGCGCATCGCAGCCTGGAAGCAATGCCTCGCCGCGGATCGTCAGGGTGCCGTGGTGGTGGTGGGAACCCGCTCCGCCATCTTCCTGCCACTGGCGCAGCTGGGTCTGATCGTGCTCGATGAGGAGCACGACAGCTCCTACAAACAGGAAAGTCCGATGCCCTGCTACCACGCCAGAACCGTGGCCCAGCGTCGCGCCCGGCGCTGCGGGGCGCGACTGCTGCTCGGCAGCGCCACTCCTTCCCTGGAATCCTGGCTGGCCTGCAGGGCGAAGCCTGGCCAATCCGATGCGGCTGCCACCCTGCTGAGATTGCCGGAGCGGATCAGCGGGCAGAGCGATGCCCCGGTGCGGGTGGTCGACATGCGCCAGGAACTGGCCGGCGGCAACCGCCGCCTGATCAGCCGGGCCCTGCGGGACCGCCTCGATCGCCTGCGGGAGCAGGACGGCCAGGCGGTGGTGCTGGTGCCCAGGCGTGGATACAGCAGCTTCCTGAGCTGCCGAAGCTGCGGCGAGGTGGTTCAGTGCCCCCATTGCGACGTGCCGCTCACCGTCCATCGTCACCGGGATGGCCACCAATGGCTGCGCTGCCATTGGTGCGGCCACCGCCAGGAACCGGGCCCCCACTGCGGCCACTGCGGTTCAACGGCCTTCAAGCCCTTCGGGGCGGGAACCCAGCGGGTGATGGAACAACTGGAGCTGGAACTGGAGGGGTTGCGGCTGCTGCGTTTCGATCGCGACACCACCCGGGGACGGGATGGTCATCGCCGACTGCTGAGCCAGTTCGCTGCCGGCGAAGCGGATGTGTTGGTCGGTACCCAGATGCTCACCAAGGGGCTCGATCTCCCCCGGGTGACCCTGGCGGCCGTGCTGGCGGCCGACGGACTCCTGCATCGGCCTGATCTGCGCTCCGGTGAACAGTGCCTGCAGCTGCTGCTGCAGCTGGCTGGGCGGGCCGGCCGCGGTGAACGTCCCGGCGAAGTGATCGTGCAGACCTACAGCCCGGACCATCCGGTGATTCGTCACCTCGTCGATGGGCGCTACGACCGCTATCTGGAAAGCGAAGGGCAGATCCGCCAGCAGGCGGCACTTGTGCCGTTCAGCCGGGCCTGCCTGCTGCGCCTGGCCGGCCCATCCGCCACCGCCACCGCCACGGCAGCCGCCAGCCTGGCCGAGCAACTGCGGGGACCGCTCCAGGCAGCCGGCTGGCAACTGGTCGGACCCGCCCCGGCTCCGGTCGCCCGGGTGGCCGGGCGCTATCGCTGGCAGCTGCTGTTGCACGGACCAGCCGACTCGGCCCTGCCCCTGCCGCCGGAAGCGGATCTGCGTGCGGCCCTGGGCCAGCAGGTGAACCTCAGCATCGACCCCGATCCTCAGGAGCTCTGATCAGGACTGGGTTCGATCAGGTGAGGGAAGCTCCGGCCAGCCGAATCCCGCCTGCCAGCGCAGGCGCTGCAGGGCGAGGGCCAGGCTGAGCAGAAGCAGGATGGCCAGAACACCGAGGCCGAGGCGGCTCCACCGCCAACAGCTCAGCTCCAGGCTGTTGAGCGCCCCGATCTGCAGAGGCCAGCGCACCCCATCCGCCCTGGGCTCAGCGGCCAGGGGCTGGGCCAGGCGGACAGCCTGGGGACTCAAGGGCCCGAGCACCACGCTCAGATCGAGGCCAGGCAGGTCAGCCAGCTGGCGCAGGTCCACCTCCAGTCCGAAGCGCTGCCGGGCTCCGAGCAGCCAGTTCCGCTCCCGCAGGAAAAGGCCGGGAGGGGGCAGCGTCAACCCGCCCAGCTCAGCTGCGGTTGCCGTGCTCAGGGCAAGCAGATCTGCGAGTGCCGGACCAGACAGGCTGGCGCTGCTCAGCCTCACCACCCCCTGCTCAGTGGTGATTGCCAGGCCGGTTCCCGGAGCCATGGGCAAGGCTTTCAGACCCTGGACGAACGCCCGTTGCCAGGGCAGCGGGCGCGTGCTCTCGCTGCTGAGGGTCTGCTGGAGTTGAAGCCGACCGGGAGCGCCGAAGCGCAACTCCGTCTCCACCCGCAGGCAACCGGAGAGCAGGGTGGTGAGCAGAAGCAGCAGGGTCACCACCACCACGGCGAAGCCCACCGGGCCCCGGGTCGGTCCGACCGGAGGGGATGGCGGCGGAGCAGGGCGATGGCTGACTGAACGACGGACGCTGGCGCTGGCCCTGAGGCGTCCCTGCAGTGCATCGCTGCCATTCAGCACCGGCAGGGTGAGCGACCAGTTCGCCGGCCGCTGCAGGGGCGGGGCCTCGAGAATCAGTTGAAGATCCCTGGCCTGGCTGCGGATCTCCGGGTCCTGGCAGACCCGCAGGCTGCGGCAACAGGCCGTCGCCGCAGCATCCTGTCCCTGGCCCAGCAGGGCGGTGACCATCAGCAGTCGCAGGCTGCCGCCGAAACCACTGCTGGCGGGATGGGCCAGAGCCAGGGGTTCAAGCAGCCGCAGGCAGACCCCGTAATCACCGCGCTCAAGTGCTGAACGGGCCGGCAGAAGCGGATCCTCAGCCATGCTCCTGCGGGGAGCGCCCCAACAGCATCGTGCCGATGCCGGCATCGGTGAACACCTCCAGCAGCAGGGCATGGGGCACCCGGCCATCGACGATATGGGCGGCGCCAACCCCCTGGGCCAGGGCGCGGATGCAGCACTGGGTCTTGGGCGTCATTCCACCGCTGACCACGCCGCTAGCGATCAGCTGCCGCGCTTCGGTGAGGCTCAGCTGGCGGAGCAACGAAGCCGGATCGTTGCGGTCCCGCAGGATGCCGGGCGTGTCGGTGAGCAGGATCAGCTTTTCGGCCTGCAGGGAGGCGGCCAGCTCCCCGGCCACGGTGTCGGCGTTGATGTTGTGCGATTGACCCAGGGGATTCGGCGCCACGCTTGAGATCACCGGGATGTAGCCGTTCTGCAGCAGAGGGGCGAGCACATCAGGGTTGACCGCCGCCACATCACCCACCAGGCCATGGGATCCATCGCCCCAGGTGCGCGCTTCCACCAGTCCTCCATCGCTGCCGGAGAGACCAACCGCCCGGCCACCCAGCCGGTTGAGCCCGTTGACGATCTGCTTGTTGACCCTGCCGACCAGCACCATTTCAACCACGTCCATCGTGTCGGAGTCGGTGATCCGCAGGCCATCCACGAAGTTGGGCTCAATGGCCATGCGGCTCAGCCACTGGTTGATCTCCGGGCCGCCGCCGTGGACCACCACCGGTTGAACCCCCACACAGGCCAGCAAGGCCAGATCACGGAACACGGCGTCGCGCAGCTCCTGATGCACCATGGCGGCGCCGCCGTACTTCACGACCACGCGGCGACCGGCGAAGCGCTGGATGTAAGGAAGCGCTTCGCTGAGAACGGAAACCCTCAGGCTGTCCTGGGGACTGATCAAGGGGTCCTGGCTCAAGGGGTCCTGGCGTAAAGGGTCCTGGGGCAGTGGGTCCTGGGGCAGTGGGTCCTGGCTCAAGGGAATCGGCCGAAGAAACGAACGGGCATCAGGCGGATGTCGCTTCCAGGGTGGTGTTGCCCGGCTCAGCCGGCAACAGGGACAGATCGAGTTCGGCACTGCCCTGGGGGTCCAGTTCCGCCACCAGTCCAGGCCCGAAGAAACGACCCAGCCGTTCCTGCTTGGCCAGCCAGCGCTCGAGAGGCACCCCCTGGGTTCTGAACCGGAGAATCAGCCCATAGCCGCCATGGCGCTCCAGCTCAGCAACGCTGATCAGTTCGGGCGGCTGGTCGTCGTCCCAGAGCTTGAGCGCCTCAAGAGAACTTTCCAGATGGGCTTTCTGTCCGTAGCGCCAGCGGGTCACGTCCTTGAGCAGGGCGCTGAGCGGTTCGCTGGCGTCCAGCTCCCGCAGGTCCCGGAACTGGGCCGGTGGAGTGAGCCTGACCGCCGGGGGCAGCTCCGAAGACTTGAGGGCCAACCCGCCGAGCAGCAGGGGAATGCCGTAGAAAACTCCGGCCAGGCTGATGTTGGGGCTGTCGGTCGCATAGGCGATCGTGCCGACCACGGTGAGCACCGACCCGAGGATCGTGAGCAGGCTGCCGGGAGACGTGAGGGCTTGCATGGCGACCATTCTCCAGCAAGGGGGATGCGAGATGATGGTTTCAACCGTTCCGGCTGCCATTTCAGCTCGAACCTTCCTTCCGCCAGCGCCGAGATGACCACAACTGGACCCGAGCCGGCCCCGGCGGCGGAGAAGGCCCCAGAGCCGATCAGCACCCTGGAGCTGATCGAGCAACTCAGTGCCGACCGGATCTGGCTGCTCCAGCAGATCGACGGGGGACGCTGGAGTGATCTGCGTCTTGATCTGGCGGCGCTGGAGCGGGAGCTCGGTCAGATGCTCGACCTGGCCAGCGAACGGTTCGCGAAGCGCTGAGCGCCCGCTGCGAGGGCGCTCAGAAGCACCCTTCAGAAAGGGATGTCATCGTCATCGGGCAGATCGGGCACCAGCGGAGACGTGTTCCAGGTGGGGGCTTCCGGGGCACGATTCGGCGGGGAAGTGGGCGCAGCGGTGGGCGCAGCGGCTGGGCGGGCCGGCACAGGTCGTGGCACGGTGCGGGCCGGAGCCTGGCCGGATGGGGCCGAAGCGGACGGCACGCCCATGGGATGGAGCCGGGAGAGGGTGAACTCGGCCCGCTTCTCCTTGACGCCATCGGGCCGCGTGAACGTGCTTACCCTCAGGCGCCCCTCCAGCATCAGCCGCTGGCCCACCTGAACCCGGTTCTGGAGGTCCTGCGCCAGATTGCCCCAGCCGACCACCTTCAGCTGCCCAGGGGGATCATCCGGCCTCAGTCCGTCAATCTGAACAGCCATCTCCGCCACAGGGGTCTGGTTGTCCTGGGTGTAACGCACCTGGGGCACTTCGAGCACCTCCACTTCCAGCACACAGTGATTCACAACCAGGAACGCGACAGCGGGCCACATCCTGATGCACGGCCCTGATTTCGACCAGCGCCGCAGGATCTGGCTGATCGCCGGCACCGGCGAGGGACCCGTTCTGGCTGCAGCCCTGCTCCGGCATGGCTGGCAGCTTTCGGTGGCGGTGGTGAGCCAGACCGCCAGCCGTGTCTACCCGTCCCACCCGGCCCTGAAGCTGGAGGTGGGCCCCCTCGACGGAGCAGCAGCAATGGCACAGCGGCTGGCTCAGGCCCACTCCGAGGGAAACCCCTTCGCCTGGGTGGTTGATGCCAGTCACCCGTTCGCGAGCCGGGTCACCGCCGACCTGGCGAGGGCCTGCGGCTGGAGTGGCCAGCCGCTGCTTCGCCTTGAGAGGCCCCTGCTGATGGCCCCGGCCGGACTGGATCGAACCGTGCTGCCAGACCTCGAAGAACTGGGCCGGCTGGACCTGCGTGGTGATCGGCTGCTGTTCGCGATCGGAGCCCGTCACCTGCGGCAGGCCGTGGCCCTGGCCGCCGCCGCAGTGCCCTTCGCCAGGCTGCTGCCCAGTCCGGAGAGCCTGCGGCTGGGTCGGGCCGCTGGACTGGCCGACGACCAGCTGGCCTGCCACAGGCCGGGCCGGAATGCGGGCTGGCCCGAGTTCACCCTGGAGCGTGCCCTGCTGCGCCACTGGTCCGTCACCACCGTGCTCTGCCGTCAGTCCGGCGGCCCGACGGAGCACGGCTGGCAAAGCCTCTGCAGCAACCTGGGGTTGCGCCTGCTGCTGCTGGCCCGACCGGCGGAACCGCCAGCTGGCACCAGGCTGGAGCTGGAGGCCATCGTCGAGATGATCGGCGCCCCTGGCCTCAGCCCAGGTGGGTGGCGACCAGATCCGGCAGGGAGGCCTGGGAGCGGGGACCCAGCTGGGTGACCACCTGGGCGGCACAGAGGGAGCCCAGACGGCCACAGCGCTCGAGGGAATCACCACGGGAGTAGCCGTAGAGGAAACCGGCGGCATAGAGATCACCGGCACCGGTGGTGTCGACCAGGGGACCGAGCTGGTAGGGCTCGATCACCACGGTGTCGCCCCCACTGAGCAGAACAGATCCGCGCTCGCTGCGGGTCAGGGCAGCCACCTGGCAGCGGCCACGCACCTGCTCCGCCGCCGCCTCGAAGCTGGAGGTTTCGTAGAGGGCGGTGATCTCCGCTTCATTGGCGAACAGCAGATCGACGTGACCGTCGACCAGCTCCAGGAAGCTGGCACGGTGCCGATCGACGCAGAAGGCATCGGAGAGACTGAGGGCCACCTGGCCACCGCTCCGGCGCATCACCTCGGCGGCGGCGATGAAGGCCCGCTTGGCTGCCTCGCTGTCCCACAGGTAGCCCTCCAGGTAGAGAAGCCTGGCCTGAGCCACCAGATCGAGGTCGAGGTCTTCGGGTTCGAGGCCCACCGATGCCCCCAGATAGGTGCACATGGTGCGCTGGGCGTCCGGGCTCACCAGGATCAGGCAGCGGGCCGTCGAGGGGCCCGTGGTGGCCGCAGGGGTGTCGAAACCAGCGCCGACGGAACGGATGTCATGGGCGAAGATCGCGCCGAGCTGATCATCCCGGACGCGGCCGATGAAGGCGGCCTTGCCGCCGAGCTGGGCGATGCCGGCCATGGTGTTGGCCGCCGACCCACCGGAGGTTTCCAGCCCAGGACCGCTGGCGGCGTAGAGCCGCTGGGCCTGCTCCTCATCGACAAGGGCCATGGCGCCCTTGGTGAGTTGGTGGTCGTCGAGAAAGCCGTCGTCGGTCTGGACGAGCACATCGACGATGGCGTTACCGATGGCGACGACATCAAGGGACTTGGTGGTCTCAGGCATTCAGAAGAGCTCGTTTGGGTCCGTGAATGGGGTCTTCGACCACGATGGTCTGATCCCGGTGAGCGCCAAGGGAGACGATCGCAATCGGAACTTCCATCAGCTCGGCAAGGTAGCGGAGATAGGACATCGCGGTAGCGGGGAGATCCTCCAGTCGCCGACAGTCGGCCGTGGAGCACTGCCAGCCCGGCAGGCTGACGAAGATCGGCTGACAGCGGGCGAAGGCTTCGGCACTGCTGGGGAAATGCTCGATCCGCTCCCCATCGAGCTCGTAGGCGACGCAGACCTGGATCACGTCGAGCTCATCGAGCACATCGAGCTTGGTGATCGCCAGGCAATCCAGCCCGTTGACCTCGACCGCATAGCGGCCAATCACCCCGTCGAACCAGCCGCAGCGGCGGCGACGACCGGTGGTGGTGCCGAATTCGTGCCCCCGGTCGCAGAGGTGGTCGTTCAGGCTTCCCTGCAGTTCGGTGGGGAACGGGCCCTCGCCGACCCGGGTGGTGTAGGCCTTCGCCACACCGATCACCCGATCGATCAGGGTGGGCCCGACACCGGCACCGATGCAGGCCCCCCCCGAAACGGGGTTGGAGGAGGTGACATAGGGGTAGGTGCCGTGATCGAGGTCGAGCAGGGTTCCCTGGGCCCCTTCGAACAGGATGTTCTTCCGGCCGCGGGCCGCCTGGTGAATCGTGCGGGTGCAGTCGACCACATGGGGGGCGAGGCGCTGCCCATAGGCGGAGTATTCACGGATCACCGCCTCCGAATCGAGCGGCGCCAGGCCGTAGATCTTCTCGAGCAGGAGATTCTTCTCGACCAGCGGCGCGGCGAGACGATCGCGCAGCCGTTCCTCGTCGAGCAGATCGATCACCCGGATACCGTTCCGCTCGGCCTTATCCGCATAGGTGGGACCGATGCCACGGCCTGTGGTGCCGATGCGCCGATCGCCGCGCCGCTGCTCCATCGCCTGATCCAGCAGACGGTGATACGGCATCGTCACGTGGGCTGTTGAGGCCAGCTTGAGCCCGGCGATGTCGATGCCGTAGGCCAGCAACATGTCCAGTTCGCCCAGCATCACCTTCGGGTCCACAACCGTTCCGGAACCGATCAGGCAGATCGTTTCGGGATAGAGAATTCCGGACGGAATCAGGTGCAGTTTGAGCACCTTGTCATCAACAACGATCGTGTGGCCGGCGTTGACACCCCCCTGGTACCGAACGACCACATCAGCGGAGCGGCTCAACAGGTCGGTGATCTTCCCCTTTCCTTCGTCACCCCACTGTGCTCCGATGACAACGACGTTGGCCAAGGACACAGCGGCCCGAAGCCGCTTCAAAGCACAAGGTTGGAGCCTGTCAGATCAGAGGCCCTTCCGTCAAAGGAAAGGGCGATCCCGACGCTTCAGGCACCGCGGGCCACACTGGCCTCCGCTTTTCTGAGTTCCTTCTCAAGGCGTGAGCGCAGGGCTTCCGGCAACGGCCGGTTGGCATAGTTCGCGTAGTGGCCAGCCAGGGAATTGATCGCTGTCTGCATGGTGGTGAAGGAACTCAACCCATTCACCCTGGGCTTGGGTCGGTAGTAAGCCACGTAACCCGTGACCAGAGTGCGGGCGGCGGTTTCGGCTTCGGCCCGGCCAGGGTCGTCGGCGGCGATCGCGATGGTGCTCAGCAGGGTCTGGGCGACCGTCAGCGTGTCATCGACGTAGGAGCCGCTCAGCGGGCCGGCGGGGCTGCCACAGCCACTGAGCGAGAGGCTCAGGGTGAGACAGATGGCCAGCAGTGCAGTGATCGGGCGCCGAATCGCCGCACCGAGCCCCCCGAACCAGGCCCGAACCGATTTCAGGCCGGCCGTTCGATCACACGCAGCAGCCATGGGCACTCGAATCCAACCCGGCAATTCTACGAGAACCCCCTGAGCCGGGCAGAATCAGCTGATCTCCAGACCCCGCCGCCCGGCAACCAGCCGTGGCAGAAGCCTGGCCAACAGGTCCGTGGCCGGCAGTTCCTCGCTGGCATGGCTGACGCGCTCGACCAGCTCCACCATCCCCGTGGCGGCTCCTCGTCCGACCACCACCCGCCAGGGAATGCCGATCAGATCTGCGTCCTTGAACTTCACACCGGCCCGCTCGCTGCGGTCATCGAGCAGCACATCGACAGCCGCGGCCCTGAGCTCCCCGTAAAGCCGCTCAGCCAGGCTGAGCTGGTCAGGGTCCTGACCGTTGGCCACCACCACGATCAGCTCGAACGGAGCGATCGCAACCGGCCAGCAGATGCCCTTGCCGTCGTGGTGCTGCTCCACCGCCGCCTGGGCCAGCCGCGACACACCGATGCCGTAACAACCCATCCAGAAGGCCTCATCGGTGCCGGCTTCGGTCGTGAAGCGGGCATCGAGGGCTTCCGAATACTTCCGACCCAGCTGGAAGATGTGGCCCACTTCAATGCCGCGGCAGGCCACAAGCCGCTGCTGGGGGTCGTGGAGACAGGGATCGCCGGGTTGGGCGGAGCGCAGATCGACCAGCTCGGGAAGCGGCGTCAGCGCTGGCCAGCCGTCTACCACCAGATGTTCGTTCAGCTGATTGGCACCGCAGACGAAACGATCCAGTTCGGCGACGCTGGGATCCGCCAGCCTGAGGAACTGGCGGCGCCAGTGGTTCGCGCCCTCAAGCACCGCGTCGTCGAGCTGAGGGCCAAGGAACCCGAAGGGCAGGGCCGCCACACCCTCTGACTCCAGCTGCTCGGCGGCGATGGGCAGGAGTTCGAGCAGGGGGTGTGAAGGATCGGCCAACGTGGCAACCAGGGCATTGCGCAGCTTGACCTCATTGAGCTGCTGATCGCCGCGCAGGCAGACCAGGACGGGCTGGGCAGGCAGGCCCGAGAACCGGGCCAGCAGCAGCAGCACCTTGAGAATCCGGCTGGGAGCGAATCCATGGGCTTCGCTGAGCGCCGCGATCGAGCCCTGCCCCGGGGTCGCCACCACACCGGCGGAGACATTCGGATCAAGTGGCAGAGCAGGGGGCGCCATCGAAACGGCCCTCTCCTGGTTGGCGGCATAACAGCCGTCGGGGCTGGAGAGGATCAGGTCTTCACCCACCTCTGCGGTGACCATGAACTCCTGGCTGGCCGAGCCACCGATCGCGCCGCTGTCGGCTTCCACAGCGACGGTACGGAGTCCGCAGCGCTGAAAGATGCGGCGATAGGCCTGGTCCATCGCCAGGTAGGTGTCGGCCAGGCTGGTGGGGTCGGCATGAAAGGAGTAAGCATCTTTCATGATGAATTCCCGGCCGCGCATCAGGCCGAACCGCGGGCGGATCTCATCGCGGAACTTGGTCTGGATCTGATACAGGCAGACGGGCAACTGGCGATAGGAGCGCAGAAGATCGGCAGCCAGGGCCGTCACCACCTCCTCATGGGTCGGGCCCAGTCCCAGGGCACGGTCCTGGCGATCGATCAGATGGAACATGATCCCCTCGCCGGCCGTGTAGCCCTGCCAGCGACCGCTGCGTTCCCAGAGTTCAGCGGGCTGAAGCTGGGGCAGCAGGGTTTCAAGGGCTCCTGTGCGGTCCATCTCCTGGCGCACGATGGCATTGATCTTGCTCAGCACCCGCCAGAGCAGCGGCAGATAGGCATAGACACCGGCAGCGATCCGGCGGATGTATCCACCCCGCAGCAGCAACCTGTGGGAAGCGATCTCCGCCTCGGCCGGATCGTCGCGCAGTGTCACCAGCATCAGGTGCGACACGCGCATGATTCAAGGCAGACCGGGGGTCGTGGAACCTATCATCAGCGCCTTCCTCCCCTGGACGAACAGGCCCCGAAGCGGGAAACTTCTGTTAGCTTCTCAAGCCTGTCCCAATCGTCTTGAATTCGTCTCATGGCTGTGGCTCCGCAGGATCCCGATGGTGGGATCACCTCGGCTGGTCTTCGGGCCGACGTCCCCTCAGCTGCGGCCTATCCGGGCGGCATTCCCCTGGTGGCATTTCCAGGCTCGGGATCCAGTGGCCCCTCCGAGGCCCTGATCGGTATCGATGACGTGCAGAACGCCCTGAACCGTTCCAGGGCCTCCGTCTATCGCTACACCAACACCGACCCACGCAACCTCAATCCGCCCTTCAATCCACGGCGGCTCAATCCTGAATACCGCACCGACCAGAAAGATCCGCTCCAGTTCCACCCCAACGAAGTGGCACGCTTCGCCCGCGATGTCCTGCGCATCAAGGAGGTCACCGTTGAGGTGCTCAATTCCCCCTCAACGGTGACCCAGGAGTTGCTGGGCTCGATCCTGGAGGAACTGCAGGCCATCCGCGGCCTGCTCAACACCATGGAACAGGCCCCCGGCCCCCTCGAACTCAGCCGCAGACGCGAGAGTTTCGAGCAGTCCCGTCCCGCGGCGTGAATCAACCGGCCCGGGGCTTGATCGCCCAGCCAATCTGGTGCCAAGATGAAGGGATCAATCAGGAAGAATGATCTGAGGTTGTGTTGTTCGGTTCCCGCATCGGTCGGTTTCCCAGCTTCACAGCAGCGTTCTCAAACCTGGTTGTGCTCACCGATCAACCTGATGCCTGGCTGAGCCTGGCGATTCCAGGATCCGGGGAGCTGCTCCTCATTCCCAGTCCATGGACTCCGCCCAGCCCCGATTCAGCCTCGACGACCTCCCCCAATCCGCCCAGGAGCCAGCTGGGGATCCAGGTGAGGATCCATTCAGTCCGGGCACCATTCTCGAAAACAGCTCTCCCCTGCTCGGGGCCCTGATTGCCATCCTCTCCCTGCTCGTGCCGATCGGCGGCGTGATGGCTGATCGGTTCAGTCAGCCGGCCCTGCCCTTGCCCATCTCCGCTTCTCTGGGCGAAGGCCTCCAGAAGTCGGCCCCCTGAGGACGGCAGGGGTGATGTCAGCTGCTCCGCTGCAGCAGAAACCCCTCGTAGTTGAGGGCCTGAAAAACCCGGGCCGGATCGCCGAATCCGGCGGCGTTCACGAGGGCGGTGAATCGTCCGACTCCGATCGGATGAAGGCCCTGGCTGAGCGACTCAACGACTCCCCTCTCCTCACCCAGCCCGCTCGCGCTCTGAAAGCCGAGTTGGGCGGCGGCCATCTGGTCCGTAAGCAGGGGCAGGGCCGGACGCATCAGATCAACCAGAACCAGCTGCCCGCCAGGTTGGAGGCAGCGGGCCAGGGCCGTCAGAAAGGCCAGCTTGCTGCCGTCGTCCGGGAGGGACTCAAGCACCAGCACCGAGAGCGCTCCGGCAAACCTGTCCTGGGCGTCGAACGCTTCCACGCTCGACTGGCACCAGCTGATCATGGTTTGGTCGCCGAGGCGCCGGCGGGATGCCGAGAGCATCGCGGCAGATGGGTCGAGGGCAGTCAGTCGCCAGTCAGGTCGCTGAGCCACCGCCTCGACCAGCTCGGCGCCGGTGCCACAGCCTGCCACCAACACTTCCGACCCGGCCGGCGCGGCGACCGGCGAAGCTGACAGCAGAGCAACCGCCAGGCGAGCCAGGCTTGCGTAGCCGGGAATCAGGCGCTGCACCACAAGGTCGTAGCCATCGCCCAGCTGGTCTGCGACCAGTTGGCCAGAAACCAATGGATCAGTCAGTGGATCGGCCGGTGGATCGGCTGGTTGATCAGCGACCGTGGGGTCGAGTGGAATGTCCGGCAAAAATTCAGCAGCCAAAGACCCGCCATGACGGAGACACAATTTAGCGGTGACAGCCGCCAAGAACCCTTGCTGAGCTGTGCTGAATCGACCGTCGAGCAGGTAAGTTTGGTGGCGCCGTCGAGCGTTGTCATCCGTGCCCACCATCCGCTTTGAACAGGAAGGCCAGCAGGTCGGATGCATCGAGGGAGCCAACCTGCGCAAAGCGGCACTCGACGCCGGCATCAACCCCTACAAGGGTCTGAACAATTTCAACAACTGCGGTGGCCTCGGCCAGTGCGGCACCTGCGTCATGGAAGTGCTGGAGGGTGCCCGCAACCTGTCTCCCCGCAGCGATGTGGAACAGGTCTATCTGGCTGATCGTCCTGCCAACTTCCGGTTAAGCTGCCGCACCTCCGTCAACGGCGACGTCACGGTGCGTACCCGTCCGGATGCGGCGGTGGGCAAGGGATCCAACAGCCTGGTCGGCGCCCTCAAGTCCCTCGTCGGCAGGAAGTGAGCCCCAGCCCGCTGCGGCTCTACAGCTATCCCCGTTGCAGCACCTGCCGCAAGGCGATCAAATGGCTTGACCAGCATGGCGTTGCGATGGTCTTGCACGACATCACCCTGACGCCCCCGTCCAGGTCGGACCTTGCGCTTGCCTGGGGTGAGCTGTCGCCCCCGCAGCGATTGTTCAACAGCAGCGGCCAGAGTTACCGCTCCCTCGGCGCCGCCACCGCCAGGGCGATGACCATGGAGCAGGCGCTTGATGCGCTCTCTGCCGACGGCAAACTGATTCGCCGCCCCTTCCTGATCAGGGCTGATCCTTCCCTGGTGCTGGTGGGTTTTGACCCGGAACGCTGGAGTGAAGCCCTTCTGACGACTCCACAGGCACCATCAAGGCATCCAGTTCCCCCATCAGCGCATTGATCCCCACCCGGTTGATCTGGGCCAGATAGGTGAGCTTGAGTTCCTCCAGCAGATTGCAGACCAGCTGCTGGCTCCGCTCCAGTGCCTCGCCGTTCTCGAGCGAGCTGGCCAGCTCCTCCCAGAAGCGATCCACCAGACGCTGCAACAGGTCAACCTGCTGGTTGTCGCGCTGCTGGAGCCGTTCACCGGTGCTGCGTGAGAGTTCCAGGAGGCTCACCGCCATGCCACCGGCCAGCTGCTTGGAGAGCCCCCGCTCGATCTGAAGCAAAGGCTGAAGCTGACGCAATCCGGGAGGAACCACCAGCCCCTGCAGGCTCTGCTGGAGGGAGTGGCTGAGCACCGCCGCCAGTTCAGGCTCGAGCCGTGGCGCCACCTGCCGCAGCAGCAGCGGGCCCCAGATCCTCAGCAGTTCCACCAGCTCCCGCTCGTTGTTGATCGTGACGATCTGGTGGCTGCGCAGGCGACGAATCCGCTGGGGCCACTGGGGGGAACGGATCACCCCCTGGGCTCCGTCCATCAACTGCAGGGCCAGCACTTCGAACAGCTCCACCGCCAGCAGGGCCACCACCACCCGACTGACCACAGCCCGCAGCGGCTCGAAGCTCACCAGTCCACTGGTCTGCAGGCGTTCGATGACAGGAATCAGCCGCAACAGGCGCCAGACGGGAAGCAGCAGCGGCAGGTCGGTCCAGCGACGCAGCAGGGCTCCACGCCAGCTCAGCCCGGGGACCCGGCGGCGGATCCGCACGACCCGAAGCAGAATGTCAACAAGAAAAACGCTCTGGAACAGCAGCAGGTCCGCTCGCCAGAAATGATCGGTCGGACGACCATTCTCATCGATCGAGCGCCAGTAGTTGGTCGCCACCAACGGCAGGATCTGCTGGCTCCAGAACAGCCGCTCACTGGCCCAGGAACGGTTCTGCAGCCACTCGTCGCTCAGCAACCGGGCTGCCGCCTCCCTGGCGGAGGGGATGTCGGCCCGCTGACGCATCCGGTTCTTGATCTTCTCCAGGGTGCCGGATCCGCCGGAGGCAAGAAAGGGGTTGTCCTGGATCATGTCCTGGGTCAGCCGCACCTGGCGGAGCCGAAAGGCCTCGGCCCTTGAACCGGATTCCATCGCCCGGTCGAGCTGCTCGAACTGATCGAGGAAGGCCTGGCTTTCGCGGTGGGGTTCGATCCCCTTGATCGGGTCGTAGAGCGGGGTGATGTCCGGCAACCAATGCAGCGGCAGAGCCAGGGGCACCGAGGGGAGCGGATAGAGGTTGCGCTGCAGCCAGAAATTCCGCAGCGGCACGTAACTGAGGTCGAAGCAGACCCAGAGGAGATTGAGGCTGGCCCAGAGGGCTACGAACTGGTCCCAGCGACGACCGGGTGAGCGGGTCCCGAGCGTTCGGATCCTCTGCCAGCGGGGCCGGGCCATGGGGCTGCTCCATTCCTCACCAGCGTAGGCAGGGGTCCGCGTCCTCCAGCACTTAGGGTCGATGCCGGAACGGCAGCCGCGGCTGACGCCCAGAATCCCCATGCCACAACAGGTGCTTTGACCGCCGAGGACGTCCCGTCAGCCAACCTGGAGCCGCCGTCGACAACGGACACAGATCCCAAACCGCCCCAGGAAAGCGCCTGGGCTTTCTGGCGCAGTGTTCTGCTCACCCTGGCGGTGGCCCTTGGCATTCGCCACTTCCTGATCGAGGCGCGGTTCATACCCTCCGGCTCGATGCTTCCGGGGCTGCAGATCCAGGACAGGCTGCTGGTGGAGAAGATCAGCTACCGCAGCCGCAGCCCGCGAAGGGGGGAGATCGTCGTGTTCCATTCTCCCTTCCACTTTGATCCTGCCCTGCGGGCCGATCACCAGGCCGGACCCCTGCGTTGCCTGGTGGTCAATCTGCCTTTGCTGGGATCGATTCCGGGAATTCAATCCCCCGCCTGTGATGCCTACATCAAGCGGGTGGTGGCGGTCCCGGGCGATCGAGTCGTGGTCAATCCCCGTGGCCAGGCCTGGATCAATGGCCAACGGCTGAATGAGCCCTACGTGACCAACCTCTGCCCGGTCGACAGCCAGGGGGTGGGCCCCTGCCGCACCCTCAACACCGTGGTGCCGGCCGGCCATGTCCTGGCCCTCGGCGACAACCGCGCCAACAGCTGGGACGGTCGCTTCTGGCCCGGTAGCCCCTTTCTGCCCAAGGACGAAATCATCGGTCGAGCCTTTTACCGGTTCTGGCCCCTGGATCGCCTCGGCACGCTCGCCGATGCCGACCAGCTCAGGGTTCCCCCCCCCGCCAAAGCTCCGGCAGCAGTCCCGACGCCAGCACCTGGCCCGTGAGGCTGCAGCCGGCGTAGGGCTGATTGGCGGCCCTTGAACCGAAAGCATCGGAGCCCGGCTCCCACCTGCGCTCCGGATCGAACAGGATCCAGCGTTCGCTGCCGGGCTGGAGGGTTTCAGCGGCCAGACCAAGGAATCGAGCCGGCCCCCAGCACAGCACCTGCCAGAGAGCCGGAATGCTCCAGCCGGCTCCCAGCACCAGCTCCTGCCAGAGCGCCGGCAACACGAAGCCATGGCCTGCCAGTCCCGGACGGCGCTGATCAATCGGCAGCAGGCACTCCTCCGCGTCCAGCGGCACATGCTGCACGGCCACAGCGCTCAGCACGCCATCAGCGAGGGCGGCGAGCAGAGAGCGGCGATCATCCGGTCCCCCCAGGGCGGGGACGACCCGCCAGCCTTCGGCGACCGGATCGAGTCGGCCGCTGTCGGCGACCAGATGCCACCAGCAGACGCTGGCGGGCAATGACCTGGGATGGGAGCGCAGCAACGTCACCCCCGCTGCGGTGGAGAGCTGGGCAAGCCTGATCTCCGCTGCCGGCAGCTCCTGGTCCAGGGCAAGGATGCTCTGCAGCGGCAGGGTTTCGCTGAGTGGGGGATCCAGCGGCCAGCCCACCCGCAGCGCTTCCACCCCTTCACGCACGAAGCCACCACGGCTGAGCGCCGCATCCCTGGGAGCGAGCAGAACCGGCCGACCGGCGGCTTCGCCGAGGCGCAGCCCCCGCTCCAGCAGGGGCAGGGGGGGCAGGGTGTCATCCTCCGCCAGACCGATCGCACCCGCCGCGATCAGATCGGCATGGGGCGCCAGCTCGAGGCCAGCACCCCCCAGACTGAAGCCGGCCCAGAGGGGCAACTGGAACGGCGGCCTCGCGGCAAGCAGCAGGTGTTCCGGCTGGTCCCGCCAGCTGCGCCCCCTGGGCAGCAGCGCCACCGTGCCGTATCCCGCCGCCGCCGCCGCGCGCACCAGGCTCTCGAGGGTCTCGGCGACGGAGCCAGCCGGCTGCTCCAACACGCTGTGCGGATCCACAAGGGCTGGAGCCAGCAACCACCGTGCGGCCGGCCAGGGGGTGAGCCCGAGGATCTCGGCGCGGGTCACGGCCTGCGGACCGATCGCAGCCAGCCGCCCTTGCTCGATCAGCACGTCCTCGTGGCGCAGGGCCAGGTCGGGCCCTTCCAGGTACTGGACCTGCTCAAGGAAGCAGGTCGTCATCAGAGGGCGCCAGCGGCGGTGCGATCGAGCACTCCACCCAGATGGGCGGTGAGATTCAGGCAGGTCACCACCGGAGCTGAATGGGCCGGATCGGCTGGAAAGTCGATCACGCTGACCCCGCCATTGCCCTGCTTCACCATCCAGATGTCGGCGGGGCTGAGGCCGAGCAGAGCACACAGAATCGTTTTGTTGACGGCGTCATGGGCCACCACCAGGGCCGACTCGGAATCAGCCAGGCTCCCAGCGATCGTCCGAATCGTGCTGATCGAGCGATCCCAGACCTCCTGGAGATTTTCACCCTCGGGCATCTGAACGGTGTCAGGGGCGCGCTTCCAGGCGGCAAGCAACTCCGGCCAGCCCCGGGCGATCGCTTCCTCGAGTTCACCCTCCCAGAGGCCATGGCCGATTTCCACCAAGCCCCGCAGGCTGGTGAGCGGAATGCCGGCCCGATTGGCAAGGATCAGCTCGGCGGTCTGGCGGGGGCGGGCCATGGAGCTGGTGTAGGCCCGCTGGATCGGCTCGCTCGTCAGGCAGCGACCGGCCGCTTCGGCCTGGTGGCGTCCCTGGGGATTGAGGGGAATGTCGATCTGGCCCTGGAAGCGTCCCTGCCGGTTCCAGTCGGTTTCGCCATGGCGGACCAGCAGCAAGCGGGGGCCGGCCCCCTTGGCCGGCAACCCCTCGCCCAGATGGGCGGTGCCGTTCAACGACTCGATCTGGACCTCCCCAGCTCCATCGCCGCCGGGGGCGATGTTGAACACCGAGAGCGAGGCGTTGTCGAGACGCAGGCGCTGGAATCCGCCCCCGGGCAAGGACAGCAGGTTGAGGATCAGGCAGCGCAGGATGGCGTTGTGAGCCACGACAAGCACGGTGACCGTCTCGTCGACGGATGGATCGGTGAAGCGCTGCAGCAGGCGGTCGAGAAAGCGCCGGGCCTGGGCCATCAGCTCGACGATCGGCCGATAGACGCTGCCATCACCACGGCGCAGCTCCAGCTGCTCGGGTGACTGGCGCCAGAGCCGATGCTGTTCCGGGAAGCGCTGCCTCAGCTCACTGACGAGCAAGCCGCTCCACGGCTCGAGATCCACCTCCAGCAGGTCGTCGTCGAGGGTGGCGATCAGACCACCGCCCTGGGCGGCCAGCAGCAGCGTGGCGGTCTGCTCAGCGCGGCGGAGCGGCGAGCTGTAGACCGCCTGGAGGCTGAGGGGGCGGAGGGCAGCGCCGCTGGCCGTGGCCTGACGCTGCCCCAGCTCGGTCAGGGAGGAGCGATCATCGCGGCCCTGAACCCGATGTTCGACGTTGAAGCTGCTCTGCCCGTGCCTGACCAGAAGGAGCCTGAGGGGCACGGGTCGTCAAGCCGAGAGCGAAGCCATCGTATGGGAGGGCTTCGGGCCACAATCGAGACAGTGGGGGAACGGCGGTTGAAACCAGTGGTGGATCGGCAGCGGCCCGGACTGTGGAAGGTGGCGCTCGCCCTGATCAGCCTGGCCCTGAGCCTGTTGCTGTGGATCAACGGTCTGCTGGAAAGCCTGGACAGGCCCTCCGTCGGAAACGATCTGGTGATCCGCCAGCTGGAGCTGGCGGCCCTGGCCGCTCCCCAGGTGAGTCCTTCCCTGCACGACCTGCTGATCGGGGAGAACCCTGAAGCGGCCCTGCTTGAGGAGATCGAGCGGCAGTCCAGACCGGAGAACGATCCACTGCGCGCCCTGTTGCAGCTGAACGGCCCCGAGCCCAGCCGGGCCAGACCCCTGCTGGAAACGCTCCGGGATGGAGGTGATCCGGCCACCGCTGCCCTGGCCGCCAGGCTGCTGGCGGAGCCTGGATCGACGGACCCAGGCCGGCCACAGCCGGAGCTGCCGGGCTCGGACCCCCTGCTTCGGCGCCTGAGCTGCCTTGCCCTCGGTGGCAGCGGCTCCTCCTGTGCCCTGCCCCGGGAGGAACGGCAGGCCTTTTTCCAGTTGATCGGCGTCACCCTCCTGCCCAGCCTGGCGGCGCTGGGGGGAGTGCTGTTGATCGGGCGGGAGATCTGGCTGCGCTGGCGGGGGCTGGTTCCCGAACCGCCGCCGCTGCTGGGCCCCCCGCTCGGCGTGATCGACGTGATCCTGCTGGTGGCCGGGGGATTCGTCCTCCTGGGCGAAGTGGCCACGCCCTTGCTGATCACGCCGCTGATCTCCGGAGCGCTGCATGGGCTGGCGATCGAATCGCCGCTCGCCGATGGCCTTTCCGTGCTCCTGCTGTACCTCGGTCTGATGGCGGCCCCCCTGACGATCCTGGCCCTGATGCTGGGCGGACAGCGGCCCGAGGGTGGTTGGCTGCAATACCGCTGGCGGCCGGTGGGCAGCGCGCTTCGCAAGGGGCTCAAAGGACTGCTGATCGTGCTGCCGCTGGTCAGCCTGGCCAGCTGGCTGCAGCAGCTGGTCTGGAGCGATCCCGGCGGCAGCAATCCACTGCTGGAACTGGTGTTGCGCAGCACCAGCCCCCTCGCCCTTTTCTGTTTCGCCTTCACAGCGATCGTGCTGGCACCGCTGTTCGAGGAGACCATTTTCCGTGGTGTGCTGCTGCCTGTGCTGGTTCGGCAGCTCGGCGCGGGCTGGGGGGTTGTCGTCAGCAGCGCCGTTTTCGCCCTGGCCCACCTGAGCCTCAGCGAGCTGGCGCCTTTGTTCGTCCTGGGGCTTGCCCTCGGTTGGCTGCGGCTGGCGAGCGGCCGGCTCAGCGCCAGCATCTGGCTCCACGCGCTCTGGAACGGCCTGACCTTCAGCAATCTTGTTTTGCTTGGAAGCTGATTTGTGCCTTGCTGAGCCTCCAGGGGCATGGTTCACTTGCGGGAAGGCTTGGTTTGATTCGGTGGTTGCTGCTCCGTCGCCACAACGTTCAGGTCGTCGGCACCCCTTTTCGCTGATTCAGGGATCCCTGGTTCAGCAATCGATGTCGGCCCGCAAGGTGGCCCGCCAGGCGCCGGTGCTGGCGGGGCTGCACCGGATGGCGGATGGCCTGCTGCTCGCCCTGGGCGGAACGATGGTGGGACTGGCAGCCCTCACTCTCCACTGGCAGAGCGCCTGGACAGAGAGTTATCAACGGCTGGAGGCTGCCCAGCTGCTGGAGCATCGGTTTCAGGAATCGTCCGCCGTGCTGGAGCACCACCATCTGGCGATGGCGAAGCGTCCTGGCCAGCTCGTTCCCACCAACATCCAGAAACTGATTTACCTGCCTTCCCCGGATTCCGGCGTGGCCCAGCAGTCCCCTGCCCAGCCAGATCCCACCCTGGCCGGATCACCGGCAGCAGCCCTGCCATCCATCCGGCCTGGCTACTGAGGTGTTGACACGTCCGTCACCGCCAGCCCGGCCGATCCCGATCCACCAGGCCAGGGGGCGACGCTCAGGGTCGGTGGGCACCGAACGCCAGCGACGGGTGGTCCCTCTCCAGCCGGTCCCGACCGCTCGGCTGATCATGGTCTACCTCCTTCTTGTCAGTGGCTTGACGGGCCTGGGGGTGCGTCTGGCCTGGTTGCAGGTGAAGGAGGGGGACAAGCTGCAGGCCAGGGCCAGGGCGATCCAGACCCAGCAGGTCAAGCCGATCGGCAAGCGCCGCCAGATCGTCGATCGCCAGGGCAAGCTCGTGGCCCTCGATGAGGAGCACTACACCCTCTGGGCCCACCCGCGCTACTTCAACTTCCCGGGCGATGACCCGAACGCCAAGCGCAGCCCCGGTGCTGTGGCCGAGAAACTCTCGGAGCTGATGGCACTGCCGGCCGCCGATCTGAACCGCAGGATGGGCAGCCGCCAGAGCGGCGTCAAACTGGCCACCGACCTGGACGCTGAAACCGCCAATCGCATCAGAAAGCTGGGCATCAGCGGCCTTGACCTGGAGCCATTCCCCCAACGGCTTTATCCCCAGGGCCAGCTGTTCGCCAATGTGGTGGGTTTTCTCAACCAGGACCGGGTGGCCCAGGCAGGCCTGGAGCAAAGCCGGGATCAGGAGATGTGGCGCCAGGAAAGCATCCGCTCGCTGCGGCGTGGTGCCGATGGAACACCCCTGCCCGATGGGCTCAAGGCCGGCGTTCTCTACACCGACGACCTGCGCCTCCAGCTCACCCTTGATGCCCGGTTGCAGCAGGTGGCCCAGCAGGCCCTGATGCGCCAGATCAAGCAGTGGAAGGCCAAGCGAGGAGCGGCTCTGGTGATGGATGTGCGCAATGGCGAGATGCTGGCGCTGGCTTCGGTCCCCAGCTACGACCCCAATCAGTTCTGGAAGTACTCCCCCGCCCTCTTCCGGGAGTGGTCCGTGCAGGACCTCTACGAGCCCGGCTCCACCTTCAAACCGATCAATCTGGCCATCGCCCTTCAGGAGAAGGCCATCCAGGCTGACGGCAAGGTCAATGACAGCGGGTCACTGATGATCGGTGGCTGGCCGATCTTCAACCACGATCGGCGTGGCAATGGACTGATCGATTTCCCGACAATTCTGCAGGTTTCGAGCAACGTCGCGATGGTGCAGGCGATGCGGAAGGTCAAGCCCGGCCACTTCTGGCAGTGGCTGCACAAGATCGGCATCGATACCGTGCCGGACACCGACCTGCCCGGGGCCGTCGCCGGCCAGCTCAAGAGCCGCCAGCAGTTCACCGGACAGCCGATCGAACCCGCCACCGCGGCCTTCGGTCAGGGGTTCTCACTCACGCCTCTGAAGCTTCTCCAACTGCACGCCATGCTCGCCAATGGCGGCCGTCTGGTCAGTCCTCACATCACCCGGGGCCTGCGCTCCGGTGATGGACTGGCCGGGTCAGGCGGGCCCAGCAACGGTCTCCAGGTGCTGGATCCAGCCGTTGCCAGGCAGGTGACGGCCTGGATGGAAACGGTGGTGGAACAGGGCAGTGGCAAGGGGGTGAAAGTGCCTGGCTACCGCATCGGCGGCAAGACGGGAACCGCCCAGAAGGCCCTCAATGGGGTGTACATCCCGGGGGCGCGGATCTGCAGTTTTGTGGCCACCCTGCCGATCGAAGACCCCCGCTACGTGGTGCTCGTGGTGGTGGATGAGCCCCAGGGGGGCAATGCCTACGGATCGACCGTGGCGATCCCGGTGGCGAAACAGCTGATCGAGGCCCTGCTGGTGATCGAGAAGGTGCCGCCAAGCACACCGCTCGTTCGGGGATGATCACCCCCAGGCTGCGGTTTGACGACCCCTGGCTAGCTTGATCATCTTCCTGGGTTCCCAGCTCCATGGCCAATCTGCTCGACCAACTTGCCGGGATGACCGTGGTAGTGGCCGACACCGGTGAGCTGGAGGCAATCAAGCAGTTCACCCCCCAGGACGCCACCACCAACCCCTCCCTGATTCTGGCGGCAGCCCAGATTCCCCTCTATCAGGATCTGATCGACACCTCCCTGCGGGACTCAAGGCTAGTGATCGGCGCCGATGCCCCGGCCGAGGTCGTGGTGCTCGAAGCGCTCGACGAGATCTGCGTCACCTTCGGCAAGGAGATCCTCAAGATCGTGCCGGGGCGAGTGTCCACCGAAGTGGATGCCAGGCTCAGCTATGACACCGAAGCCACGATCAACAAGGCCCGCAAGCTGATCGGGCTTTATCAGCAGGCCGGTATCGGCAAGGAGCGGGTGCTGATCAAGATCGCCTCCACCTGGGAAGGCATCAAGGCCGCGGAGCAGCTTGAGCTGGAGGGAATCCACTGCAATCTCACCCTGCTGTTCAGTTTCACCCAGGCCGTCGCCTGCGCCGAAGCCAAGGTCACCCTGATTTCCCCATTCGTCGGACGCATCCTCGATTGGTACAAGAACGACACGGGCCGGGATCATTACCCAGGTGCTGAGGATCCAGGTGTGATCTCAGTCACCCAGATCTTCAACTACTACAAAACCCATGGTTACAAAACCGAGGTGATGGGCGCCAGTTTCCGCAATCTCGAAGAAATCATCGAACTGGCCGGCTGCGATCTTCTCACCATCTCCCCCAAACTTCTCGATCAGTTGCGCCAGCGGCAGGGTGAGCTGGTCCGGCGCCTCAACCCGTTCGATCCAGACCCGAGTGAAGCCCTCTTCTCCCTGAGCCACGCCGACTTCCAGCAGCGCATGGCCGACGATCGCATGGCCCATGAAAAGCTCGACGAGGGCATCCGCGGCTTCAGCAAAGCGATCGAAACCCTGGAAGCCCAACTGGCCCATCGCCTCGGCGAGCTCGAAGGCGAAGCGGCCTTCGCCCATGCCGCCCAGGAAATCTTCCTGCTCAACGACCTTGACGGAGATGGCTGCATCACCCGGGAGGAGTGGCTGGGGAGCGATGCTGTGTTCGACGCGCTGGACACCGACCACGATGGCCGTCTCGTTCCCGAGGACGTGCGCGGCGGGCTCGGTGCCCCGCTGGCACTCTCGGCAGCGGCCAACTAACCAGCGCTTAACCTCCGAGCCTCAGGATGGAGAAGTTGCATCGCTCTTCCCTTGCCCATGAATGCTCTCGACACCATGCGCGCCCTTGCCAATGAAGGTGAGGTCCGTCATTTCGAGGCCGGTGAATTCGTCTTCGGTGCCGGCGATTCGGGTGACTGCATGTTCGGGGTCCTGGAGGGCACCATCGAGCTCAGCTGGAACAATCACGCCGGCTCCGAGGAGATCCAGGCCGGGGATGTCTTCGGTGCCGGCGCCCTGGTCACGGCCGACCATCGCCGTTTCGGCGAGGCCAAGGCACTCACTGCCAGCCGCATCCTGGTGATGAATCGGGAGAAATTCCTGTTCGCCGTGCAGGAATCCCCGATGTTCGCCGTTGAGTTGCTCGGATCGATTGACGAACGGCTGCGCAAACTGAAGGACTGCCTCAAGCGCTGAAGAGCAGGCGGCGGATCACCCGTTGGGCGATGTCGCCGTAGCCCATTTCACCGGAGAGGATCTGGGCGATCCGCTGGGGGGCCGTCGCCCGTTTGATCCCGAGCTGATAGCCCACCCGGGGCAGGCGGTAGAACACCTGGGCGATCCGCCTCCCCCAGGCCATCGACTGGCCCCATTCCAGCCGCATCACCTCGCTGTAGTCCGCCAGGGCCCCTTTGTTGCCGGCCAGCCATCGGTCCAGGGCCTCAGCGGCTCTGGTGCCGCTGAGCAGGGCAGGACGCAGCCCCTCGGCCAGGAACGGATCACACAGCGAGGCGGCATCCCCAACCACCACCACACCGTCGCCGTGCAGCCGGTGGTGGCCGTCCCAGACCCGCAGGGGCCAGTGGCTGCGGACACCGGCATCGGCAGGCAGTCCCAGGCTTGGCAGCAGCTCGGCCAGCACGGTGTCGGCATCGTTCAGTTCACGGCCCAGAAAGGTGCCGACCCCGATACTCAGGCCACCCTGCCGGGGAAAGGCCCAGCAGAAGCCATGGCGGACCAGGCCGAACTCGAACCGGGCGGTGCCGGGATCCGGCACAGCCCCCTCCACCTCCACGGCAAGGGCGGCGGCATAGCGCGGCCTGGGGGAACCGAGCCCAAGCGGAACATTGAACCGGGAGCGTGCCCCGTCGGCGACCACCACAGCCCTGGCCAGCAGCGCTGGGCCGTTCTCCAGTTCCACCCGCCAGTGATCACCGCAATCGCGCAGGCCGCTCACCGGGGAGCCATCCAGCAGATCGGCTCCGGCCTGCACGGCCTGATCCGCGAGGAACATGTCGAAGCGGGTGCGCTGCACGATCCAGAAGGGAGCCTCACCGGGAAGATCGGCCAGCACAGGGTCTTCCAGGCACCAGGTGAACCGCACCTGGGTGATCACCTGATCAACGGCGGGGGAGAGGTCGAAGGGAAAGAGGCGCTGCACCGATGCCGCCATGCCACCACCACAGGGCTTGGCGCGGGGCAACCGTCGGGCCTCCACCAGCTTGACCCGGTGCCCCCTGGCGGCCAGGTGGTAGGCCGCTGCCGCACCGGCGACCCCGGCACCGACAACGATCACATCGGCATCGAAGCGACCCGCACCGGCCTCAGCCAGGACCGGGACGTTCAAACCTTGAGGATGTCGACTTCCTTTTCGGCGAGATGCTTCTCCAGTTCAGCGATGAAGCGATCGGTGAGCTTCTGGACAGCCTCCTGGGCATCCCGGCTCTGATCTTCGGAGAGCTCGCCTTCCTTCTCCTGCTTCTTGACCTGGTCGATCGCGTCGCGGCGAATGTTGCGGAGCGACACCTTCCCCTCCTCGGCATAGCGGGAGGCCAGCTTGCAGAACTCCTTGCGCCGGTCTTCGGTGAGCGGTGGGATGTTGATGCGGATCACCTTGCCGTCGTTGTTGGGGGTGAGTCCGAGGTCGCTCATGGCGATGGCCTTTTCGATCAGGGCCATCGAGCCGCGGTCGAACGGCTGGATCTGAATCGTCTGGGAGTCGGGCGTGGAGAGGGTGGCCAGGGAACGGAGCGGGGTTTCCGCTCCGTAGTAATCCACTGAAAGTTTGTCGAGCAGGGATGGATTGGCGCGGCCCGTGCGGATCGTGTTGAAGGTGCGCTGGGTGGATTCCACCGACTTGCGCATGCTGGCTTCGATGTCCATGGCGGGAAGGGGGGTGGTGAGCGCCGGTGTCAGCCGGCGGGAGTGATGCTGGTGCCGATCGCTTCACCGGCCACCGCCTTGCCGATGTTGCCCGGTCCGAACAGGTCGAAGACCAGGATCGGAATGGCGTTGTCCTTGCAGAGAGCGATCGCGGTGCTGTCCATCACGGCCAGCTCGCCGCTGAGCACATCCTGGAAGGTCAGGGTGGAGTAGCGAACGGCATCGGGATAGCGGGCTGGATCCCGGTCGTAGACCCCATCCACCTTGGTGGCTTTGAACACCACATCGGCATTGATTTCCGCAGCACGCAAGGCCGCTGCGGTGTCGGTGGTGAAGAACGGGTTGCCGCAGCCCGCCCCGAACACCACCACCCGGCCTTTCTCGAGGTGGCGGATGGCGCGGCGACGGATGTAGGGCTCGGCGAGCTCCTGCATGTCGATGGCGGTCTGGACGCGGGTCGGCACCCCATAGCGCTCAAGGGCGTCCTGAAGGGTGATGGCATTCATCACCGTCGCCAGCATGCCGACGTAATCGGCCGTGGCGCGTTCCATACCGGCCGCCGAGCCCTTGAGTCCCCTGAAGATGTTGCCTCCGCCCACGACGATGGCCAGCTGGGTGCCGGTGGCCACCACCTCGGCCACGTCGTTGGCGATCGACTTGACGATCGCCGGATCGATGCCGTAGCCCTGCTCACCCATCAGCGCCTCGCCGCTGAGTTTGAGAAGGACACGCCTGTAAGCCATCTGATCGAGCGCTCAGCTCATGCAAACGGGCGAACAGTAGCAACCGCAAGGGCTCAATATTCGATCCCGGCCTGGGCCTTGACCCCCTGCTCGCGGAACGGATGGCGCAGCAGGCGCATCTCGGTGACCAAGTCGGCCCGCTCGACCAGCGCGCCGGGCGCACCCCGTCCGGTCAGGGCCACATGGGTGAGGGGTGGACGACGGTCCAGCCCATCCAGAAGCTGGTCAAGCTCCAGGTAGCCCAGCTTGATGGCCACGTTCACCTCATCGAGAACCACCAGCTTGAAGCTGGCATCGGCCAGGTAGAGCAGAGACTGCAACCAGGCCTGCTGGACCAGCTGGCGGTCCCGCTCCCGGTCCTGGGTCTCCCAGGTGAAACCCTCACCGAGGGCATGCCATTGCAGGGCTTCGCCGAACACCTGGAGCGCCCTGGCCTCGCCAGGTTGCCAGCCCCCCTTGATGAACTGCACCACCGCCACGCGCTCGTCGTGGCCGAGCGTGCGCAGCACCAGGCCCAGGGCCGCTGTCGTCTTGCCCTTGCCCTCGCCGGTGAACACCAGCACCAGGCCCTTTTCGAGATTTCGCTCGCCGACCCGTTGTTGCTGCACCTCCCGGCGGCGCTCCATGCGGCGCCGATAGCCCGCCGCATCTGGCTCCGGCGCAAGCACGCCGCCCGGACCCAGCTCGGCGGCACGCTGGTCGAGCGACGCCGACTGGTCGGCGGCCGGGGCAATGGGATCAGGTTCAACCATGCGGACTTCGGACCCGACTGCTGATGCACTTTGACCGACCCTCCGCACGAACCGGTGGAGCGGCCCCCAGGGCGGCCCGTGCCTATCGCCGCCGGGCCAGGGCCGCATCCACCGCCTGCTGCTGGTCGCGGCGGGTGATCCAGTGGTGGTAGGTGCGGGTGTGGATCGTGACGGAGTGGCCCATCATCCGGGCTGCCACCGTGTCCGGCAGACCGATGTGGATGGTCCGCACCGCCCAGGCGTGGCGCAGGTCGTAGGGGGTGATCGGCAGGTCGTAACGCCGGAACTGCTCCGCCACCCGGCGACCCACCTGCTGGAGGGTGGTACGGCGCAGGTCGGTGCAGACCGATGGCAGAGCCGCACTGGATTCGGCCAGCTTCGGCAGCTCGAAATGCTCCACCCACTCCGGCTGAAACGGCCAGACCTGATGCTCGCCCGTCTTGCTGGTGGGAAGCACCCGCAGGACCCGATCACCGCCGGGAGCAAGGCTGGAAAGATCCGTGAAGAACACTTCGTGGTTCCGCAGTCCGTAGGTGGCCATCAGCCCGTAGGCCAACCGCCAGCGGGGGTTGGGAATGCGCTCCACCAGATCCTGCACCGCGGCGTCGCTCGGCAGCTGGCGGAACTGGGCCTGGTGCAGCCCATAGCCACCGGCCCGCTCCGCCCAGTCCGGAGCCAGGCTGAGGCCCAGCTGCCGGGCCAGGGCGGCCAGGGCGGTGCCGCACTGCTGACGGCTGCGGCTGGCGGCCGGGTAACCCTCGAGCACCTCGAGAAACAGCTCCGCATCGAGGTTCCGCTGGCGGCTTGCCGCCAGCGCCAGCAGCCGTCTGAGGTAGGGGAGGTAGGCACCCAGCCAGGTGGATCGACAGCCGGCCGGGTTGCGCCGCCGGCGCGGGTCGGCGAAGAAGCCGGCCTTGAACTGCTCCAGCACACCCTCAGCGACGCGGCTGGGATCAGCGGCCGCTGCCGGGGGGCGCTCCTGCCCGACAGCCCAGTCCCGCCAGTCAAAGCGTTGGTGCTGAAGCTGCTGCTGGAGTCGGCGCAGAGCCCGCTGCGCCTCGCGCAGGCCACCCTCACTGGCACACAGTCCAAGGCTGATCCGCTGCACCGGGAAGCCACCACCACCGCGCCGGCAGGGCAGCGGCCCCCGCAGGCCGAGCCGCTGACCGCGGCGCTCAAGTCGCAGCGACACCCCGCTGGCGCCCAGCAGGCCATTCTGCCGCTGCAACTCCGCATCGATGGCCGCCGCCGGGTCCAACCCCTTTGATCCCCAGCCCTCCACCACCAACCGATCGTCCGGGTTGGGCCGACCTTATCGATCGAAGCCTCGAGCGGCCAGGGGGTCTGGTGACAGCGTTACGCTCGGCCTTAACAACGGAAAGATCGGGCATGGCCAGGGTCGGCGTGGTGCTGATGAACCTCGGCGGACCCGAGCGGATCGAGGATGTCGGTCCATTTCTGTTCAATCTGTTCTCGGACCCCGAGATCATCCGGCTGCCGATTCCGCTTCTCCAGAAACCGTTGGCCTGGCTGATCAGCACCCTGCGGAGCAGCAAGTCGCAGGAGGCCTACCGCTCCATCGGCGGCGGTTCACCATTGCGGCGGATCACCGAGCAGCAGGCCCGCGAGCTGCAGAGCGAGCTCCGTCTGCGCCATGTGAATGCCACCACCTATGTGGCGATGCGCTACTGGCATCCATTCACGGAATCCGCCGTCGCCGCGATCAAGGCCGATGCCGTCGATGAGGTGGTGGTGCTGCCTCTCTATCCCCATTTCTCGATCAGCACCAGCGGCTCGAGTTTTCGTGAACTGCAGCGGCTGCGCCAGGCCGATCCGGCCTTCAGCCGCCTGCCGATCCGCTGCATCCGCAGCTGGTACGACCATCCCGGCTATGTCAAGGCGATGGCCGAGCTGGCCGCCACCGAGATCCGCGCCTGCGGGGATCCGGCCAGCGCCCACGTCTTCTTCAGTGCCCACGGTGTGCCCAAGAGCTACGTGGAGGAAGCCGGCGATCCCTATCAGCAGCACATCGAGGCTTCGGCCGCGCTGGTGATGGCCGAACTGGAGCAGGAGCTCGGCCATCCCAACCCCCACACCCTCGCTTACCAGAGCCGGGTCGGACCGGTGGAATGGCTCAAGCCCTACACCGATGAGGCCCTGGTGCGCCTCGGTGCGGAGGGGGTGAAGCAGCTGGTGGTGATCCCGATCAGCTTCGTGAGCGAGCACATCGAAACCCTGGAGGAAATCGACATCGAATACCGGGAAATCGCCACCGAAGCCGGTATCACCACCTTCCGCCGGGTGCCCGCCCTCGACACCTATCCCACCTTCATCCGCGGCCTCGCCGACCTCGTTGAGATCGCTCTGGCCGGTCCGGAGGTCAACCTCGACCAGGCCGCCACCCTGCCCACCAAGGTCAAGCTCTATCCCCAGGAGAAATGGGTCTGGGGCTGGAACAACAGCTCCGAGGTCTGGAATGGCCGGCTGGCAATGCTGGGATTTTCAGCTTTCCTGCTGGAGTTGATCAGTGGCAAAGGTCCCCTGCATGCCCTGGGCCTGCTCTAAAGCGAGCCGCCTTGGCCTGACCGGCCTGGCTCTGCTGGCCTTGGTGGCCTCCACTCCGGTAGCCCTGGCTGACCAGCGCTGGCGCCAGGGTGTGTTCCCTGTGGCCCGCTTTCTGGCCTACACCAGCCCCTTCGGTGGCCGCATCGGACCTGACGGAATCCAGGAGCACCATGGCGGTCTCGACATCGCAGCCCCGCTGGGATCGCCGATCCTGAGCTGGTGGGGTGGGGTGGTGGAGTCGGTGTTCAGCGATGGGCGTTGTGGCCTTGGCGTGCTGATCCGCTCGGGCGATTACCGCCACCTTTACTGCCACCTGGCCGGCCAGGTCAGCGGTCGCACCTACACGAGTGGCCGGCTGCGCCTGGTGGTGGGCCAACAGGTGCGCGGCGGCCAGCTGATCGGCCATGTGGGAATGAGCGGACGCAGCACCGGACCGCACCTGCACTGGGCGATCAGCCACCGCGGCCGCTGGCTCGATCCGGCAGCGATCTTGCGCGCCATGGCAAGAAGTCGCCCACCGCGCCAGGTCAGACCTTAATGTTGTGACTCTGGTTGAGTGCGTCCCAGCTGCCGTGACCCTCACATCCCTCTCTCCAGCGGCCACCACCGCCGAATCGTCCTATCCGGCTCCCATCCGGGGTGCGGAGGCCCTGATGGATGCGCTGCACCGGCATGGCGTCCGCCACATCTTCGGCTATCCGGGTGGCGCGATCCTGCCGATCTACGACGCCCTGCATCAGGCGGAAAGCCGCGGCTGGCTGAAGCACATTCTGGTGCGCCACGAGCAGGGCGGCGCCCACGCGGCCGATGCCTATGCCCGCTCCACCGGTCGGGTGGGTGTCTGTTTCGGCACCTCCGGGCCTGGAGCCACCAATCTGGTCACCGGCATCGCCACCGCCCAGATGGATTCGGTGCCGATGGTGGTGATCACCGGCCAGGTGAGCCGGGCCTCGATCGGCACCGATGCCTTCCAGGAAACCGACATCTTCGGCATCACCCTGCCGATCGTGAAGCACTCCTGGGTCGTGCGGGATCCGGCGGACATCGGCAGGATCGTGGCCGAGGCCTTTCTGATCGCCTCCAGCGGCCGGCCCGGGCCTGTGCTGATCGATGTCCCCAAGGATGTGGGCCTTGAGGAGTTTCACTACGAGCCGGTCGAGCCCGGCAGCGTTGTTCCCGCCGGGTATCGCCTGCCCGCTCCGCCAGCCTCCCAGCAGATCCAGCGGGCCCTCGAGCTGATCAGGCAGTCGAGGCGTCCCCTCCTCTATGTGGGCGGCGGAGCCGTCAGCTCCGGAGCCCACGAGGCGGTCCGTCAGCTCGCCGAGCGTTTTGCCCTGCCGGTCACCACCACCTTGATGGGAAAGGGCTGTTTCGATGAGCGGCATCGGCTGGCGGTCGGCATGCTCGGCATGCACGGCACGGCCTATGCCAATTTTGCCGTCACCGAATGCGATCTGCTGATTGCCGTCGGTGCCCGTTTCGACGACCGCGTCACCGGCCGGATCGACAGCTTTGCGCCAAGGGCCCAGGTCATCCACATCGACATCGACGCGGCGGAAGTGGGCAAGGTCCGGGTGCCGGAGGTGCCGATCGTGGCGGATGTGCGCGAAGCCCTCAACGCCCTGCTGCTCTGCTCCGCCGAAGAGCCGGCCACCCATCGCACCAGAGCCTGGCTTGATCGGATCGACAGCTGGAAGGCCCACTATCCCCTGGTGATTCCAGAACCGCAGGGGGCTATCGCCCCCCAGGAAGTGCTGATCGCCCTGCGGCAGCTTGCCCCGGATGCCTACATCACCACCGACGTCGGCCAGCACCAGATGTGGGCGGCCCAGTTTCTCAACAATCCTCCCCGGCACTGGATCAGCAGCGCCGGCCTCGGCACGATGGGCTTCGGTCTGCCGGCAGCCCTCGGGGTCCAGGTGGCCCACCCCACGGATGCGGTCGTCTGCGTGGCCGGCGACGCCAGCATCCTGATGAACATCCAGGAGCTGGGCACCCTGTCGCAGTACCAGCTGCCGGTGAAGGTGGTGATCATCAACAACGGCTGGCAGGGCATGGTGCGCCAGTGGCAGGAAAGCTTCTACGGAGAGCGTTACTCCGCTTCTGAGATGGAGGCCGGCATGCCCGACTTCCCTGCCCTTGCCGAAGCTTTCGGGGTCAGGGGGGTGCTGATTTCCGATCGCGACCGATTGCTGGAGGATCTGGCCACCGCCCTGGCCCACCCAGGTCCAGCCCTGATTGATGTGCGGGTGCGCCGCAACGAAAACTGCTACCCGATGGTGCCGCCGGGAGCCAGCAATGCCCAGATGGTCGGCCTGCCCAGCCATCCGGAGCTGGCAATCGACACCACCCGCCAATGCGGCTCCTGTGGGTCCACCACAATCAGCGCCCACCTGTTCTGTCCCACCTGCGGCGCCAAGCTCTGACTTCCCCGAGCCGATCCCTGCGATGGTTCAGCCAGTGGAGCCGGTCGATGGCACTGGCGATCTGCCTGATCACGATGCTCTCGGCTGCGCCGATGGCCCTGGCCGCTGAAGTGCTGCAGGTGCGCAGCGCAGATCTGCTCCAGGTGGGCGATCAGAATCGCAGCTATCCCGTTCGGCTCGGTTGCGTGGAAGTGGATGCTTCCCACACCGTGGCTGCCACCGAATGGCTGCGCAGGGCGCTACCGCGCCGCACAAAGGTGAATCTCAGGCCGCTCGGCAGCGTCGATGGTGTGTTGCTGGCCCAGGTGAAGCTTCTCCCCGGGGGCGCCGACCTCGGAACAGGCCTGGTCAGGGAAGGTCTGGCCACCCGCCTGACCCCGCCCGGCGCTCCCCTGGGTTGCCCGGCATCTGAGCCGCCGCCAACGCCATGAGCCTGAATCGCACCGCCAAGGGCATCGTGCTTGTCCCGAGCCTCCTGCTCGGTGGCGCCTTTCTGGCGGCGAGCCTCTGGAACCAGGGAGAGGCGGCGGCGAACCGGACCCTGGCAGCGACCCTGGGGGGGATCCTGATGGCAACCGGTTTGCTCAGCCAGCTGCTGCCGGAGCCGACCAAGCAGGATCCTGGCGAAGCTCAGCAGCCAGATGCTGATGGGCCTTGAAAGGAAAAGCCTGCAGGCTCACCACTAACCTGCCTCGGCGGGACGCAATCGATGATGGGCACGGGAAAGGTTGATCCCAGCACACCCTCAGAGGTGGGCTGTCCCGGGAAGCTTCGCTGGGGTGCGCTCGGTCTGGCCGCCAGCCTGCTCGGCGTTCAGAGCCTCGCTGCCAGCGGTGCCATCGGTGCCCAGGTGCTGATGATGCTGCCCGCCGATGGCCAGGTGGCTGGCATCGGCGATGGCTTGCGGCGGGGCTACGGCCTGGCGATGGACGAAGCCAGAGCTTGCGGCATCAACCCACCATCGCTGGAACTGGGCTGGTTGCCGACAGGGGAGGATCCCAGGCCGTTCCTGCAGGGCCGAACCTTGCCGAAACTGCTGATCGCACCTCCGGCCGTGTCGCTGTTGCCCTACGGCCTGCTGGCGCAACAGCTCCAGATCAGTGTGTTGCTTCCTCTGCAACGGGGCATCTCCCTGCAAGGACTGCCCAGCCAGCCGGGCTCCGATCGACTCTGGCCAGTGCTGCCCGCCCGCAGCCTGGAGGCGGATCGTCTGGCCCGGGCACTGATCGAACAGGACAAGGGAAAAGCGATGGTGATCCATGACGGCTCCATCGAGCTGGTCGTCCTGGCCGACCGCTTGGCCGAGACCCTCAGCGGTGGCGGTGGCTGGGTGGTGGGACCGGCCAACGAGCCGACAGGGATGGAAAAGCCCGACCAGGCGAGCCTCGACCGGTTACGCGACGACATCGGCTGGTATCAACCTGAAGCGCTGATCGTGATGACCTCCCCCGGATCGCCCCTGGCCAAAGCGGTGGCCCGTGCATCCCTGCCGGAGACTCTGACCCTCGTCTGGCCGTTTCCAGTGGTGACCCCAGGCCCCAATCCCCAGCTGGGCATTGAGCCGCTCAGCCGTGGACCTGGCTGGAACCGCTTCGAGCAGGCGTTCAGATCGGCCCATGGATTTGATCCAGGCCTGGTGGAAGCGGCCGGCTATGACACCGGCCAGCTGACCGCCCTCGCCGCCCACGGCTCCGCCAAGCGGAAGGCCTGGGCCCTGGACGGGCTCGATGCCAAAACCCCGGCGCTTGGGCTGTGTGCGGCTCTGGAGGCCCGCGCCAAAGGATCCAGCCTTGCCCTCAAGGGAGCCGCCAGTCGGCTTGAACTCTCGGCTGCCAATCCTCCCACCGGTGAGTGGAAACTCACGGCCCTGAAGCCACTGAAGCGTCCCTGAGCAGATCCTCCAGGCTGATCCCTCAGGCTGATCCCTCAGGCTGATCCGTCAGGCTGATCCGTGGGGGGTCTGTGGCAGGACAAACTCCGGAGGTACAGGGAGAGACAGAGCACAGCATGGTGGCCAGCCAGCGCGGGATGGCTGAGGCAAGGCCGGCATGTTCAGGGGCGCCTGGCAGCCTCGAGCGCCGTTGTCGCCAGGGCATATCGCCTGCCGGGCACAGGATCAATCAACAGACAGCCATGACCCGACTCAGCCGGGCGGAGCGAACCGGCGGGTTGGTGGGCGTTGACCACGGCTTCCGCCGCCTGCACCGAACCCTTCTGCCAGAGGAGACGGGTGAGCAGCCCGGAGAACTCGGCCGTGCCGCCGGCCGTGCTGGCCAGAACGGTGCGTGGCTGAAACCGCTCCAGCAGGGCAGGCAAAACCTGACGACCCTTCACAAAGGCCCCCGCCACGGGCAAACCAAGATCGACAACAGGGGTGATCACCGCGTCGAGGGGTTGGGCCGGCAGCTCAGCTGCCAGGAATCCATGCGGTTCAAGGTAGAGCCGACCCTCTGCATGCTCGAGCAGGTAGCCGTTCTCCAGCTGCGGCACCGGGGCTCCTGCAGTGGCAGTGATCCGCAGCTCTCGCCAGTCCAGACAGTCGCCAGGCGCCAGGGCTGTCACCGCTGTGAAACCCAGTTGACGCGCCCGGACGGCGGCGGTGGTGGAGCCAACCACCGGCAACTGCTTATCGAGCAGCGCAAGGCTGGCGGGATGACAATGGTCGGGAAGACCCTGGCTGAGCAGCAGAAGATCCAGCCGCTCGGGCGCCGGCCACGGATCCGCCAGGGTGGCCTGGAAAAACCAGGGACCCGGCGGAAACTCCAGGCTGCCAGTCAGCCACGGGTCAAGCAACACCCGCAACGAACCGAATTCAAGCAACCAGCCATTGGCGCCGTAATAGGTGGCATGCAAGGCCATTGGCCGATCCTGGACTGAGCCGAGACCCTAGATCGCCTGTGGACAGGGACGTGGCAGCACCTCCAGCGGATCCTCAGAGCCCGGCCGTCGCCATTGCCAGACAAGGAGTGCATGGGAACTGAAGCGCACGGCACACAGAACTGCCAGACCGATGCAAAGGGGGCAGTGGGTCAGTCCCATGGGCTGGCTGCGCAGGGCTGCAAAGGATTCAGTGACTCCAAGCTTGGCAGCGACCGGAAGCAACCTGGGCCCTGGCTGCTGGAATGGTGGGGAAGTGACATTTCCACCGGCGAGCAGGCAGCGTGTTCCGGCTGAGCGAACTCAAGGTCCCCCTGGATCACTCCGACGCGGAGCTGCGTCAGGCGGTACTCGATCGCCTGGGCATTTCAGCCGAGGCCCTGCTGGCTCTCCGGGTGGTGAAGAGGAGCGTGGATGCCCGTCGCCGCTCCGCCGTGCAGTTCAGCTACAGCCTCGATCTTGACCTCGCCCTATCGCCAGGGACCCGGCGACGCCTCGGCCGTGATCCCCAGTTCCGGCCCAGCCCCGACGCCACCTATCGGTTTGTGGGTCGCGCCGCAGAATGCCCGGATGGCCGCCCGCGTCCGATCGTGATCGGGGCCGGTCCATGCGGTTACTTCGCCGCCCTGCTGTTGGCTCAGATGGGCTTCAAACCGCTGCTGCTGGAGCGGGGCAAGGCTGTGAAGGAACGCAGCGCCGACACCTTCGGCTTCTGGAGAGACCAGCGACCCTTCGATCCGGAATCGAACGTGCAGTTCGGCGAAGGGGGGGCGGGCACCTTTTCCGACGGCAAGCTCTACAGCCAGATCCGAGATCCCCAGCACCATGGGCGCAAGGTGCTGGAGGAACTGGTGGCCTGCGGGGCCAATCCCGACATCCTCCATCTGCATCGCCCCCACATCGGCACCTTCAAACTGGCCACCGTGGTGCGGGGCCTGCGCGCCAGGATCGAGGCTCTCGGTGGCGAAATCCGCTTCCAGAGCCGGGTGGTGCGACTGGAAACAATCCCAGCCAAAGCAGGTCCACTCACAACACTGCCGCCCGCCGGCCGGTCTGGCGCAGTCAGCGCCGGCATCGGTGACGATCGCTTCCCGGCCCAGCAGATGGCTGCGGTCTGGCTGGCTGATGGGAGCCGTTTAGCCGCCGATCAGGTGGTGCTGGCAGTGGGTCACAGCGCCCGGGACACCTTCGCCATGCTGCTGGAGCAGGGTGTGGCGATCGAAGCCAAACCCTTTTCGATCGGGCTACGCATCGAGCACCCACAGTCGCTGATCGACCAAGCCCGGTGGGGCGCCTTCGCCGGCCATCCGCGCCTCGGCGCGGCGGAATACAAGCTTGTGCACCACTGCGCCAATGGCCGCAGTGTCTACAGCTTCTGCATGTGCCCCGGTGGACTGGTGGTGGCTGCCGCCTCGGAGCCGGGCCATCTGGTGACCAATGGCATGAGCCAGCATTCCCGCAATGAACGCAATGCCAACAGCGGCATCGTGGTGGGTCTGCAGCTCGCTGACCTGGAACCCTTCGGCCAGGGAGCCAACGACCCCCTCGCCGGCATCGCCTTCCAGCGCCACTGGGAGGCGAAGGCCTTCGCACTCGGAGGCAGGAGCTACCGCGCCCCCTGCCAGCGGGTGGGGGATTTCCTGCAAGGGTCCCAGACCAGCACCAGCACCAGCACCAGCACCACAATCGACACCGGCAGCACGGGTTTGGCAGAAACGGGGGAAGCTGCGGATCTGATTCAGCCCTCCTACGGGCCTGGAGTGAACCAGGCCGACCTCGGAGCCTGCCTGCCGGCCTTCGCGGCGGCGGCGATCCGGGAGGCGTTGCCTGCCTTCGATCGCACGATTCCCGGTTTCAGCATGGCCACTGCCCTTTTGACCGGAGTGGAAACGCGCACCTCTTCACCGGTTCGCATCCCAAGGGGGGAAAACCTGCAAAGCATCAATGTCCGGGGGCTCTATCCAGCTGGGGAGGGAGCCGGCTATGCCGGCGGCATTCTGTCCGCAGCCATCGATGGCATCAAGGTGGCGGAGGCGCTTGCCCTCACTCGTCTTCGTCGTCAGCGCCGAGAGGAATCAGGCGAATCTGCTTGCGTCCCAACTTGATCTGGAACTCATCACCCGGCTTGAGATCAAGCAGGCTGGTGTAAGCCTTACCCACCATCAGATTACCGTTGAACTGAATCTTGGTGGTGAAGCTGAGCTTGCGACCACCCTTGCCGATTTTGCTCCATGAACTGAAATCCACGCCCTTGGCATTGAGCAGGGCTTCGTAGAAGGCTGTGAAGTTCAATCGTTCACTGCCATTCTTCTTTGCCGAGACGTAGCCACAAGCCCGTACAATCTCGGATTTGCTGACGTCTCCCATCTCCTTTACTTTGGCAAGAAGATCGGCGCCGGTAAGCATGTTGAACGGTTCAGATATCTTCAGGATTCTATAAGATCATCCGCCATCCGGCAAGCCAGCGGCGACAGGAATCCACACACAACTCTCTATCCAGAAAGGATGACCAGAGGAGGCTCAGGCCTGGGCCACGATTCCGCTCCATTGCACGGCCTTGACCTGATCTCGGCGCCAGGAATGAAAGAGCAATGGCTCAGCAGCCGTGCAGAGCGGACACACACTGATCTGATCGGCGGACAAGCCTTCAAGCCGCAACTGTTGGGCGGCGGCCGCACGGATGTCAAGCCTGAATCGATCGGGCTGGGGATCGTCGGACAGAGCACCGCAGCGTTGCAACGGCTCCAGCCTCGCCAGCCGATCGCTTGAGGCATCGAGCAGATCCGGTAGGCCTGCCGAAACCAGGCTGGCCGCCACCTCCAGGGCCACATCGGCGTGCACCTGATAGGCCGCGCCATGGATGGCTGGGCCAAGGGCAACCTGCAGGTCCTCGCGCCGGCTGCCGAGTCGCTCCATCTGCTCAATCGCTTCCGGCAGGATGCGACCCGCCACACCTCGCCAGCCGGCGTGGCAGGCCGACACCTGGCCGGTGGCGCCATCGGCGAACAGCACCGGGGTGCAATCAGCCCCGCAGACCCAGAGGCTCTGACCACCTTCCCGGCTGAACAGGCCATCGGCGGCGGGCCAGGGCTCCCCTGTCGCAAGATCGGCCCCGAGCACCTTCGCGCCATGCACCTGTCGGGTGCGGTGCACACTCACACCGGCGCTGATCGCTCCAGCCAGTTCCTCCGGGCCCCGTCCGCCCCACTGACGGGTGAAGAAGCCATGTTCGAAATCGGCCAGCCGATCAGCCTGGAGGAAATAGCCGCCATAGGTCCCCACCCAGGTCCAGCCGGGCAGGCTGTTGAAGGTCCGATCCGGCCGATCGAACGGCGCTTCGACGGCTTCAGCCATGGAGGTGGGATTGCTGGGGAGAGGTCATGGATCGGGAAGATCGCGGAGCAACCAGAAACCATCGAACCTCTCCGACTGGGGAGTGCTCTGGACGGCGATGAACTGCAGGCCAGCCACCTCCTGGCGGGCGAGGGCAAAGACGGCCCTGGCCGCTTCAGCCTCCGCTTCCTCCACCTTGCCCAGCAGCCAGCGGTTCTCAAGGGCAGCCTCAAGCAGCAAAGAATCGTCGTTGATCTCCAGGCGGACTGGCTCCAGCCCCGCCATCCAGCCGGCGATCGCCAGGGACCGATTGGCGCTGAACAGGCGGATGCCGGGAACAACAAGCTGACCTGCCAAACCGGCCGGCAAAGCTCCCAGTCCGCTGAAGCCGATCTCCCAGGCGGAGGCTTCCTGGAGAGCGGCCACCGTGAGGGTGGCCCAGCTCCAACGGTCACCGCGAACAGCTTCAGGCAGGATCACAGCCGGTGCGGCAACCGGAATCGGTGGCGGCGCCAGCGGGCCCGCCAGATAGCCCGCCTCCTCGGGATAGACCCGCCGCTCCCGTTCAGCCAGCCAGTCGAGAAGGGCATAGCAGCGGCGGCTGGGCACCACTTCGAGCCCGATCGCTTCGGCAGCACGCTGCACCATCGTGCGCATCGAGGCCCGCCAGCAGCGCAGGCGCCGGGGGGGGCGGTAGCCATCCCGCTCTGCAGCGGCGAGGGCCTCAGTGAGGGCCCCCTGCAGCCAGATCGAGTTGACGCTGGTGGCCGGACAGACGCTGACCCAGCGAAACCCCGCTTCGGTGGCGTCAAAGGCCGGAGTGGAGCAGATCAGCAGTTCCCAGCGCTTCTTGCCATCGGCCTCCAGCACCGGTCGGGAAAAGTAGTCCAGCTCCCAGTCGGCGGAGACGGAGCTGGCTGCAGCCTTGCTCATCCGGCGGTCTGCTCCTGCTGACGCAGGCCGTTGCGGGCCCGGTTGGCCCGGTCTTCCGCCTCGGCCATCACCTTCTCCTTGTCGACCAGCCATTCGCCGGGCTGGCCCTCCAGCAGGGCCGTGTTCAGTCCGATGCGGCCGCGGGACGGGTCGAGCTGGGTGATCAGGGCCTTGAGACGGTCGCCCTGGTCGAAGACCTCGCGCAGATCGCGCAGGGTGCCGCCGGTGATGCACGACTGATGCAACAGGCCACTGACGCCGCCGAGATCGACGAACAACCCGTAAGGCTTGACGGCCACCACCTGGCCCTCGACCAGCTGACCCACCTCCAGCTCCTGGAAGCGGGCCGCCGTGCTGGCCCGCTTTTCAGAGAGCACCAGCTTGTGGGTTTCGATGTTCACCTCAAGGAAGGCGGCGCCCAGGGTCTTGCCCACCAGCTCCTCGTGGTTCTCCCCGTTGATCAGCTGGGAACGGGGAATGAAAGCCCGCAGACCTTCCAGGTCACAGGTGACGCCGCCTCGGTTGAAGCCACTCACCTTGACCTGCACGACCATTCCATCCTTCTCCAGTTGCTTCACCTTGTCCCAGCTGTGGCGCAGGGCCAGGGCGCGGGCACTGACGGTGACCATGCCGTCGGCATTCTGCTCGCGCGTCACGAGCACTTCCACCGGCTGTCCCCTGGGAAAGCGTTCCTTGAGGTTGATGATGACGCCGAGGCCACATTCGGCCTTCGGCATGAAGCCGGGTGCCTTGCCGCCGATGTCGACGTAGACGCCATCACTCTCCACCGTGAGCACGACGCCCTTGACCACCTCGCCGGTGGCCCCAACCGGCTCGTTTTCGTCCAGGGCCGCCAGAAAGGCGTCCTCGTCGAAATCAAACTCATCGACCGTGCGTGCCGGCGTGCTGGCAGGCTTCGGCCCAGGGCTGGCGCCTCTGGAGCTGGGCTTCTCGCCGCCCAGCAGATCAGCCATCGTCAAGCCTTCCAGGCTGGCCGTTTCAAACCGATCGCCATCCCGATCCTCGGGATCGGTGCGATCTGGAGCAGGGTGGGCTTGATCGGAGTGGCCCTGGCCCGGTCGGAACGGGGCAGAGCGGACTGGTGCAGAGGGCTGGAGGGGATTGGTGGCGCGCACCGGCGACTCCGCCTGACTGGGTTGGACATTGGGCTCATCCAGCACAGGGGCCGGTTGCTGCTCCTTGCGGCTGAGGTGCAGCACCTGAAGCGGCTTGCGCAGGGGGGTGGGGGGTTGCAGGCGAGAGCCGGAAGCTGGAAGCGGCCGTTGTGATCCGGCCTGGGGATCGCGCGCTGGCTGCTGATCGGATCCGGCCATGGTTCCAACGGAACTCGGGTAGGACCACACTGTAAGGATCACGGGCTGAGGGTTTCCAGGATGGATGCGGCCGGCCAGACCGACGCCCCACCAACTGGCGGAGCGCAGCGATCACTGGAAAGACTTCCCTGGCCGGCGATCGAGAGGGCTGCCGCTCGGCCCGGCAGCACGGTGATCTGGCCGTTCGGGGCGGTGGAGCAGCACGGCCCCCACCTGCCGATCGGCACCGATGGCCTGTTCTCCGAACGGGTGCTGGACGGCGTGCTGGAGCGGCTGCCGGAGGCGCTGCCGATCTGGCGGCTGCCTCTCTCCAGCTATGGATTCTCACCTGAGCATCGAGGATTTCCTGGAACCCTGAGTCTCTCGGCAGAAGCGCTGATTGCTCTGGTGATGGCCGTGGGCCGTGATCTGGCGGGAGCGGGGTTCGACCGGTTGGTGCTGTTCAACGGCCATGGGGGGCAGATCGCCTTGCTGCAGGTCGCTGCCAGGCAACTCAGGGCCGCACAGCCAGCCATGGCGGTGCTGCCCTGCTTCCTCTGGAGTGGGCCGCAGGGTGTGGCCTCCCTGCTGCCGGAACCGGAACGCCACGAAGGTCTCCATGCCGGCCTGGCCGAAACAAGCCTGATGCTTCACCTCGCGCCGGAGCTGGTCGGTCCGCAGCGGCCCCATGACGGGCGCCTGGGCCGGGAAGTCGCGGCAGTAGCCCCGGCCGGCTGGAGCCTGGAGGGTTCCGTGCCGAACGCCTGGCTCACGGCAGATCTCTCCAGCTCGGGGGTGATCGGGGATGCCCGGAGTGCCAGCGCCGCCTTGGGGGAGGCTCTGTATGAAGCGTTGGTGATCGGCTGGAGTCAGCTGCTCGGAGGGCTCCTCAGCAGCGAGTGGCCGCCGAGGGGGTGATCAGATTCGTCGGGCGGTGGTTACAGTTGAATCAATCTCTGAGTAACCGCGGTCATGACCGTTGCGGAAACCACGTCGGCCCTTCTGGACGCTCTGCCGGATTTCACCACCAATGAATACAAAGATGCCTACAGCCGCATCAACGCCATTGTGATCGAAGGTGAACAGGAGGCCCACGACAACTACATGTCGCTGGGGTCGCTCATTCCCGATCAGGCCGACGAGCTTGCTCGCCTTGCCCGGATGGAGCTCAAGCACATGAAAGGGTTTCAGGCCTGTGCCAGGAATCTGGATGTGGTTGCTGACATGCCATTCGCCAAACAGTTCTTCTCCCCGCTCCACGACAATTTCCAGTCCGCACTGGCCGAGGGCAAGGTGGTGACCTGCCTCCTGATTCAAGCCCTGCTGATTGAAGCCTTCGCCATCGCCGCTTATCACATCTACATCCCTGTAGCCGACCCATTTGCCCGCAAGATCACCGAAGGTGTGGTCAAGGATGAATACACCCACCTGAACTACGGGCAAGAATGGCTCAAGGCCAACCTGGAGGCAAGCCGCACCGAACTGGAACAGGCCAATCGCCAGAATCTGCCTCTGGTCCGCCAGATGCTCGATCAGGTCGCTGGCGATGCGGCCGTGCTCCAGATGGAAAAGGAAGGTCTGATCGAGGACTTCCTGATCGCCTATCAGGAGGCGCTTGCCGAGATCGGCTTCACCGGCCGGGAGATTGCCCGCATGGCGGCCGCAGCCCTGGTCGGCTGAACCCTGGGGGGGCACGCTGCTGAAGCGATCACACCGAGCGGTAGCCTGCACTACAAGGTGGCCCGCGAACGTTGGTTCGCTTCGAGAGGTACAGATTCCATGTTTGGTCTGATCGGACATTCCAGCAACTTCGAGGAGGCTCGGCAAAAGGCAAGGAACCTTGGCTACGAGGACTACGCCGAGGGTGACCTGGACATGTGGTGCAGCGCACCGCCCCAACTGGTCGAAAAACTGACGATCACTGACCCTGCCGGCCAGACCATCGAGGGCGCCTACATCGACTCCTGCTTCGTGCCGGAGATGCTGTCCCGCTTCAAGACAGCAACCCGCAAGGTCCAGAACGCCATGGAGCTGGCCCAGAAGCAGGGAATCGCGATCACGGCCCTGGGTGGATTCACCTCGATCATTTTCGAGAATTTCGATCTGGCCAAGTTTCAGCAGATTCGCTCCACAACCCTGGAATGGGAGCGCTTCACCACCGGCAACACCCACACCGCCTGGGTGATCTGCCGCCAGGTCGAGATCAACGCCCCGCTGCTGGGCATCGATCTCAGCAAAGCCAAGGTGGCGGTGGTCGGAGCCAGCGGCGATATCGGCAGCGCCGTCTGCCGCTGGTTGCAGGACAAAACCGGCGTCGGTGAACTGCTGCTTGTGGCCAGGCATCAGCAGCGCCTGCTTGATCTGCAGGCGTCTTTGGCAGGGGGCAGGATTCTTCCCCTGGAAGAGGCCCTGCCCGAAGCCGATGTGGTCGTCTGGGTGGCCAGCTTGCCCCAGTCGCTCTCGATCGACTGGCAGCGGCTCCGATCACCCTGTCTGATGATCGATGGGGGCTATCCCAAGAACCTCGATTCGAAGATTCAGGCGGAAGGGGTTCACGTCCTCAAGGGGGGCATCGTTGAGTTCTTCACTGACATCGACTGGCAGATGATGGAGGTGGCCGACATGGATCAACCGAAACGCCAGATGTTTGCCTGTTTCGCAGAGGCGATCCTCCTGGAGTTCGAGGGCTGGCATACCAACTTCAGCTGGGGACGCAACCGCATCACCACCCAGACGATGGAGCAGATCGGTGCGGCTTCCAGTCGCCATGGCTTCAAGCCCCTTGGCCTCGATCCAGCCAGGATCCGTTCGCTGGCCGGCGCCATGCTCTGAACCCCCTGTTTTTACCTTTCTCTCCCCGATGGCCCGCCGCCCCCTGCTCGACTTCGAAAAACCCCTCGTTGAACTGGAGGAGCAGATTGAACAGATCCGCCAGCTGGCCAAGGATTCCGAAGTGGATGTCAGCCAGCAGCTCCTCCAGCTGGAAACCCTCGCCGCCCGGCGCCGCGAGGAGATCTTCGGTGCGTTGAGTCCCTCCCAGAAGATCCAGGTGGCGCGCCACCCCCAGAGGCCCAGCACCCTGGATTACATCCAGGTGATCACCGAGGAGTGGCTGGAGCTGCATGGGGATCGGCGCGGCTCCGATGACCAGGCCCTGGTGGGGGGAATCGGTCGCATTGGATCCCACGCCGTGGTGCTGCTGGGCCATCAGAAAGGTCGCGACACCAAGGAGAATGTGGCCCGCAACTTCGGCATGGCCTCACCAGGCGGCTACCGCAAAGCGATGCGACTGATGGACCACGCCGATCGTTTCCGGCTGCCGATCCTCAGCTTCATCGACACTCCGGGTGCCTATGCGGGGGTGCTGGCAGAGGAACAGGGACAGGGCGAGGCGATCGCCGTGAATCTGCGGGAGATGTTCCGGCTCAGGGTTCCGATCATCGCCACGGTGATCGGGGAAGGCGGATCCGGCGGCGCGCTCGGCATCGGTGTGGCCGACCGCCTGCTGATGTTTGAGCACAGCGTGTATACCGTGGCCAGCCCGGAAGCCTGCGCCTCGATTCTGTGGCGGGACGCGGCGAAGGCGACGACCGCGGCGGCAGCCCTGAAGATCACCGCCGCCGACCTGCTCCAGCTCGGCGTGATCGACGGAGTGCTGAGCGAACCGTCTGGGGGGAACCACTGGTCGCCCCTCCAGGCGGCCAAAACGCTGAAAGAGGCCCTGCTGGAGCAGCTGGCCAGCCTTTGTGCGTTATCCGAAGCGGATCTGCTGAACCAGCGTTACGAAAAGTTCCGCCGGATCGGCAGGTTCATCGAAGCCGGGGCCACAGATTCTTCTCTGAGCAATTAAAATAAAATTGTTAAGGAGGTTGTTTGGCTGCTGTTCTGATCACGGGTGCCTCCAGGGGTATTGGTGCAGCAACGGCACGACGCTTTGCCTCAGCAGGCTGGGATCTTCTGCTCCTGGCCCGTCCCAGCGCGGAGCTGGACCTCCTGGCCGACTCCTTGCGGAGTTCCGACTGCCAGGTCGGGGTTGTGACTGCCGATCTCAATGACGCCGACTCGATCACTGGGGCAATCCATCAGTTGCTTTCGCTCGGAATCACCCCTGCGGTGGTGATCAACAATGCTGGAGCTGCCTACACCGGCTCTCTGGCTGAGATGACCCTGAGCCACTGGCAATGGCTCCTTCAACTCAATGTCACCAGCGTGTTTCAGGTCTGCCAGGCCGTCTTGCCCACACTGCGGGCTACGGGATCGGGCCTGATCATCAACGTCAGCAGCCATGCTGCCCGAAGGGCCTTCCCCAACTGGGGCGCCTATTGCACATCGAAGGCCGCACTCGAAGCGTTCAGCCGTTGCCTTGCAGAAGAAGAGCGCAGTCACGGAGTCAGGGTCTGCACCCTGACCCTCGGGAGCGTGAATACCCCCCTGTGGGTGTCGGATACCGTCAACGGAAGTTTCGACACCCGTGCCATGCTAAGTGCAGACCAAGCAGCTGAAGCCCTCCTGTTTCTCGCTCAACAGCCTTCCACCCAAGTGGTGGAGGATCTCACCCTCATGCCCGCCACCGGAGCTTTCTGAAGTCTTCCATGACATCCACCCTTCCTTCCGCTTCACTCCCACGGGCAACGGCCCCGGAGCTGGCGCCTGCACCGATCAGCCATCGCATTCGGGAAAGGCTCGTGCAAGCCGGGGCCTCCTTCTTCGCCAACGACAACATTTCCGATTTTCTTCAGGATGGTGATCTGGAGCAACTGGAAATCGAGGTTGCCGGCAAGGTGAGGGAGATGCTGCGCAGTTTGGTGATTGATATCGACCACGACCACAACACCGAAGAAACAGCTGAGCGCGTTGCTCGGATGTATCTTCATGAAGTTTTCAAGGGTCGTTACCATCAACAGCCCAAAATCGCCAGTTTTCCAAACGTCAAGAAGCTCGATGAGATCTATACCGTCGGGCCGATCAGCATCCGTTCTGCCTGCTCCCACCATCTTGTGCCCATCCTGGGCAACTGCTGGATCGGCATCAAACCAGGGGACCGTGTGATCGGGCTCTCCAAATTCGCCCGGGTGGCAGATTGGGTCTTTTCACGCCCCCACATCCAGGAAGAAGCTGTGATGATCCTGGCCGATGAAATCGAACGGCTCTGCTGTCCGCAGGGGCTGGCGATCCTTGTCAAGGCCCAGCATTACTGCATGAAATGGCGTGGGGTCAAGGAACCACAGACAAGCATGGTGAATTCCGTCGTTCGTGGGGACTTCCGCCACGATCCCAGCCTGAAACAGGAATTTTTCGAGCTGGTCAGGCAGCAGGAATCGATGCTCACCAGCTGAGCATTCATATGCCCGGTATCCAGCTGCCGGAAATGTGATCGGGCAGTACGGAGATCATGCAGCAGGCTGTGGCTGCCGTGATCAGCGAGGGGTCTGAGTGACAGGCCCAACAGGTTGTGAGCTCTGTCTGACGGTTGTGGTGCCGGCTCCACTCACGGATACCACCATCAGTTGCTGACCCACATCCAGCATCGTCAGTCGGTAACTCGCCCCCCTTGCCTCAGGAATGAGCTGCCAGCTCTGCTGTCCCGGCGCGATTCGATACCAGTGGAAATCCACAGGAGAGGCTCCGGAACCTGTCAATGACGCGCTCAAGACAGCACCCACCAGGGCGGGGCGGGCCAGCAGTGCCTGCTGAACAAGGGCCTGTTGCTGGTTCACAACGGTTTCCAGGCCTTGATCAGCGCTGATCTGCTTCCGCAGGATCTGGATCTGCTGCTCGGGATCAGCCGTCAGTCCAGGCACACACTGCAGGCTGCCATCCACCAACTGACAACCGGGCACCATTCCCTGGGCCTGGGCCAGACCTGAAGCGAGCAACGAACCAAGCAGAGCAGCCATGGCGATGGCCGATCGCCTTGGTGCCCTCGACAGGCTGCGGACCATCGGCACGTCAGGAAGTCCCATTGAATCCATTGAATTCTGCAGATCCCCGAAGCTGGATTGCCCCGGACGCTGAGCCGTTTCGTTGATCATCCCCTCAATCCACTCCTGAAGGGCCCTGAAGGCCCCAGATGTCACAGGGCCAGGTTCCGTTGGCAGCCCATCCTCGGCTCAGGGAGCGAGCCGAGGATGGGCTGCCCTGATTGCTTCAATCAGCTGGCTCACCCTCCCCAGATCCTTGAGGCCCGGAGCCAGCTCCACCGAACTGGAGACATCCAGCCCATCCGGTTGAACCGCGGCCAGAACAGCCGCCACGTTCTCCGGAGAGATCCCACCGGCCAGCCACCACGGCATGGCCGGTTGAAAGCCGCTCAACCACTCGATCGGGATTCGCTGACCACTGCCCCCCAGCTGGTCAGGCACCCAGGCATCAAGCAACACGGCATCCACAGCACCGGCGTAGGCCATCACCCGCTGCAGATCAGCGGGGTGGCGCACGCGCAGGGCCTTCCAGAGGGGGCATCCCAGCTGCTCGGCCAGCTGACGGCAGTGCTGCGGTGATTCCCGGCCATGGAGCTGAACCACGTCGTGGCCGCCCTGCTCTGGCCGGAGCGAATCAAGCTCATCGTCCCCTGGATCCGCCACCACAAGCACGCCCAGGCAGTGCGGACTGCTCTGGTGCAGAGCGGCGAACAGGCCAGGGCGGAGGGGCGGCTCCAGCCAGCGGGGGGATCCCTCCACGGCGATCACGCCCACCGCATCGGCGCCGCTGCTCGCCACCGCCACCGCCTGATCACTCCGCCGCAGGCCGCAGATCTTCAACAACGGAACAGGCACGGCCTCAGGAGCGGTGGTCTTTCTAAGATTCATGTTCGACGACTTCGGGCTCCGCCTGAGGCATAGCCGGAATGAATCGCGTGGGCGAGGGATGGTTGCTGATGAGGATCCAGGGCATACCCCTGCGGATCCATCCCAGCTGGTTCGTGATTCTCGGCCTGGTCACAGTGCTCTTTCAGCAGCAGTACAGCGCCCAGTTCGCCGGCCAGGCCTCCCTGCTCAGTCTCTGGTTGCTCTCCCTGGCAACGGCGCTGCTGCTGTTCGTTTCGGTGCTGCTGCATGAGCTGGGCCATTCGCTGGTGGCGATCGCCCACGGCGTCAAGGTCCGCAGCATCACCCTGTTCATGCTGGGCGGGGTGGCCACGGTGGAGCGGGAGTGCAGCACGGCGCTGGCCGCTCTGCAGGTGGCGGCCGCCGGCCCCCTGGTCAGCCTGGTGCTGGCCGGGCTGCTGCTTCAAGGCAGTCACTTCGTTTCCCACCTCTCGCCGATGGCGGGCGAAATGGTGGAGCAGCTCGGGGGCCTGAACCTCATGCTTGGCCTGTTCAACCTGCTGCCCGGTCTGCCCCTGGATGGCGGTCTGATCGTCAAGGCGCTGGTGTGGCAGCACACCGGCAGCCAGCGGCGTGGGGTGCAGGTTGCGGCGGCGATCGGCCGCTTCCTGTCGCTGATGGCGATCGGCATGGGCACCCTGCTGGTGCTTCGTGGCGGCGGCTTCGGAGCGATCTGGCTGGTGCTGCTGGGTTGGTTCGGGCTCGGCGCCTCCAGGAGCCAGCTCCAGCTGCTCTCCCTGGAGACGGCCCTCCGCGATCTCAAGGTCCGTGAGGCCGCCGGCCGTCGTTTCCGGGTTCTCGAGGCCGATGCCTCGTTGAAGGAGCTCAGCGGGGTTCGCCGCAGTGATCCCTCCAACCAGCCTGCTGACTGGATCCTTGTCTGTGATCGGGGCCGCTGGAAAGGCCTGATCGACGATGGAGCCCTGCAATCACTGCCGGTCCAGCGCTGGGAGATCGAGCAGGTGGGGGATCACCTGCAGCCGCTTGCCTCGCTCAGTTCCATCAGCGAGTCTGCGCCGCTGTGGCAGGCGGCCCTCAAACTGGAAGAGCCTGGCGTCAATCGTCTGCTTGTGCTCAGTGACGCGGGCCTCCCATCCGGGACCATTGAGCGTCCGGAGCTTTCCGAAGCGGTGCTGAAGCGTCTGGGCCTGCGCCTGCCGACGGCCTTGTTGGATGCGGCCCGGCGACAGGGCAGCTACCCGATGGGCCTGGCCCTTGGCCAGGTGGCCCGTGGCATCGCCGGCTCTCTCCCTGCTGAACCCGGCTCACCGCCCGCCACCCCGCCTGCGATCAGCTCCGCGAAGTGAGGCCGGCCCGAGCCAGGGGCACTGGTTCGCTCCCAGCCTGCTGTCGACGGAGATCGATCGCGGCAAGCTCCGTCTCGTTGAGCGGGCTCGAATCAAATCCACCCCCACCCAGAGCCGCCTCTGCCGAACAACGCAGATGCGCCAGGAGGGCATCCCCATCGATCGGCAGGGCAGACAGCTCAGGTGGCTCGGCGCCGAAGATCTCCATCCAGAGGCCTGGGGTGGGCGAGAGCTGCACACTGCCGTGCTGAAGCAGATGGCCCTGGCGCCACAGCTGGGCACTCCCCACCCGCTTGGCTCCGTTGATCTCCACCAAATCAGCGCTGGTGCTCGTGGCAAAGCAGCTGCTGCGCTGCAGCCCGGGCGCCGAAGAGCCGAAGGCCAGGGGGCAGCCAAGTTGCTGAAATCCATCCAGCAACCACTGGCTCGCCAGGCGATAACTGAGGCTGCGCGGCCCTGGAGCCTGGGGCCACAGCAGGGCATAGGTGAGGCAACCACCGTGCAGAACCGCCCGACCACCGCTCGGTCGCCGCACCACCTTGATCAGCCCCTGCTGCTCCAGAGTGGTCCAGTGGGGCTCCAGCGTGCGCTGGTGGAAACCAAGGGAAAGGGTGGGGGTCGACCAGGTGTAGAAGCGAAAGGCTGCCGATCCACGGCCAGCCACCAGCTCATCGAGCAGCCACTCATCGATGGCCATCTGCCAGTCGCCTGGGCAGTTGAGTGGCGGAATCCAGCGCCAGCGGCTTGGGAATGGTGGGGTGATGGGAGATCCTGGAGCCAATGGTCAGGAGTGCTCTTGATCCCACCATGGTGATGGAGCTGCTGCCCCTGGTACCCCTCGGCCTGCTGGCCGGCCTGCTCTCAGGGCTGCTGGGTGTCGGAGGTGGTCTGGTCTTCTCACCCCTGCTGCTCCTGCTCGGCCTCACCCCCCACCAGGCTCTGGCCACCAGCACCCTGGCCATCGTGCCCACCACCTTCGGGGGGACCTGGTCCCATCTTCGGACCGGCAGGCTGGCCTGGCGTGAGGGCATTTGGATCGGCCTCAGCGCCGCCGGCAGCGGCCTCCTGTTCAGCCATCTCGGCAACGGGCTGAGCGGCTGGCACCTGCTGGCGATCCAGGCGGCCATGTACGGACTTCTGGCCTTCAGCATCCGTGCGACGCAGTCAGAGGCGGACAGCAGGGAGCAGCCACGAGTGGCTGCCATCGGCCTGATCGCCGTGGGCAGCGTCGGTGGACTCGGCGGCGGCCTGCTCGGCCTTGGCGGCGGCCTGCTGATGGTGCCGCTGATGGTGCGCATGCTGGGTGTGCCGATCCATCAGGCCATCCGGCTCAGCACTCTTGCCGTGCTCTGCTCCAGTTCAGCCGCCTCTGCCGAGTTTCTGATCGGGGGGCGAGCCAATGCCTCGATGGCCCTGCTGCTGGGCGGATCTGCGGCCTTTTCGGCTCGCTGGTCAGCCGCCCGGCTGGACCGGGTGAGTGAACAGACCCTGGTCTGGCTGCTCCGGCTGGTCACCCTGCTGCTGGCGATCGACGCCGGCCGAAGGGCGATCAGCCTGGGGCTCAGCAGCTAAACGTCCGCCCCAGGCCCAGCAGCATTCAACCGTTCAGAGGCAGGGGTTGCCAGAACGCTGAGTCCAGTTCAAAGCCGAGCATCGCCGCCATCTGGGCCAGCCCACCGCGACAACCGAGCCCATGCAGCTGACTCCAGTGATCGAGCAGGAAGAGCCGGTGGGTGATCCAGAGTTCCAGGGATTCCGGGGCGAAACGGATGCCCTCGGTGCGGCTGAAGCCATGGGGCAGCAACATCGCCACATGACGACAGAGCTGGCCACTGCTTCGCTCCAGAATCAAGGGCAACCAGGGATGCAGCGCGTCGGCCCGCAGGCTCCAGAGCCGCAATTCGGGCAACTCGGAGAGTTCCCGCGGATCCGCCTCCGAGCGCGGCCACTCGAAGTTCAAGGCAAGCTTGCCAGCACGCTCCAGCAGGGCCGCCGGGGGTAGATCGCGCCAGAGCTGGAGCGGGGTCAGATCGAGCGAGCGGATCTGGCTGGCCGAGATCGTGAGCGGAGCGGAGGAGGGAGCCATCAAGAGCTATGACAACCCGCGGCCTGGCAGCGGCGAGGGGTGAGTTGGAGCTGAACAATGGTGGCGACAATCGTTCCCCGTCGTCGGCCATGGTCACAACACTCAGCCAGGTAGAAGTGCTGATCGCTCTGGTGGTAGCCGCCCACGCCGGTGTGCTGGCTATTCGCCTCTGCGTCAGCCTTTACAACGCCTGATCCAGAAACGGGAAGCCCTGGACCTTGGCATCTGCACGGAGAGCTGTTAGAAGCGGGGCCTAGCTCGCGACTCCGCCTTGACAGCCGCCCAGCGCTCCGCTCCCTTCGGCTCAAGATCGACTGGATCATCCACGATCGGTTCTTCAACGGCGGGATCATCACCGTTTGAGCCCTCCCAGGAGGCTGGCCGGCGCAGGCGCAGCGACGGACCGAGTCGTTCTGAATCTCCACGCCCTCAGCAGCGGCCCTCGGGCGAGCGGCAGGAGGTGTTGTGCAGCGTGATCGGGCTCACCGTCAAACTCGGTGTTGCCATGTTGGCCGCCGTGAGTCTCACCCATCTCGCCGCTGCCTATCAGCAACGGCTCGATCGTCACGGTGAACTGAGCGCCATCCTCGATATCGAAACCGCCCGGCTGCGGCGGGCCCAGGCCCGTTTCGACAAGCTCTTTTCAAAGGAAGGAGAACAGCAGCTGCTGCGAGAGCAGGATCAATGGATCGCCCCGAATCGCCTCCGGGTGGTCTGGGAGCCCCCCAAACAATCCAGTTCGCTTCACTCCCGCCTCTGAACATCCGCGGCCAGCCGGGCAACCATCACCTTCTGTTGAATTCCACTCATCCGGCAGCCGCTGAGGCACCCGGCTGGCTTTAGGTATGGGCTCAACGCAGCAATTCGCCAGCATGGCGTCCGATTCCGATCCAGCCATCCAGCCGTTGGCGACAGCCCAGCCGCTCAGCCCGGCAGCAGCGGAAGCCCCGGGCACCGTTCTGATCACAGGCTCTTCCTCAGGCGTCGGCCTTCATGCCGCCAAGGCCCTCGCAGCCAGGGGCTGGCATGTGGTGATGGCCTGCCGGGACACGACCAAGGCCCGCACCGCAGCAGTAACCCTGGGCATTCCCGAGAGCTGCCTGAGCCATCTGCAGGTGGACCTCGGTGATCTCGCCAGCGTCAGGAAAGTGCCGGAAGCCTTCAAGGCGACAGGACGTTCGCTCGACGCCATGGTCTGCAACGCAGCCGTGTACCTGCCCCTGCTCAAGCAGCCCCGACGCTCCCCCCAGGGCTACGAACTCTCGATGGCCACCAACCATTTCGGGCATTTCCTGTTGATTCAGCTTCTGCTCAAGGAGCTCGAACGCTCGGCGCATCCATCCAGACGGCTGGTGATCCTCGGCACCGTCACGGCCAACTCAAAGGAACTCGGTGGCAAGATTCCTATCCCTGCACCCGCTGATCTGGGCGATCTGGCCGGCTTCCGGGCCGGCTTTCAGGCGCCGATCAGCATGGCCGATGCCAAGCCCTTCAAGCCTGGCAAGGCCTACAAGGACAGCAAGCTCTGCAACATGATCACCACCCGAGAGCTGCACAGGCGGCTGCATGCCAGCACGGGCATCGTGTTCACATCCCTGTACCCCGGCTGCGTCGCCGATACGCCCCTTTTCCGCAACAGCTATCCGCTGTTCCAGCGCATCTTTCCCTGGTTCCAGAAGAACATCACCGGTGGATACGTGAGTCAGGAGCTTGCCGGTGAGCGGGTCGCCATGGTGGTGGCCGACCCGGCCTTCGCCAGCTCAGGCGCGCACTGGAGCTGGGGGAACCGCCAATCGGCCAACGGCAGGCAATTCATCCAGGAGCTCTCCGAGAAAGCCAGTGATCAGGCCACGGCGGAGCTGATGTGGGATCTCACCAGCCAGCTGGTCGAGCGTGTCTGATGCTCTCGGTGGGTGACAGATTCACCGCCCTCCAAGTAGAGGGCGGAGCAGAGCTGCTGAAGCCTGCTAAGACAGGCTTGGATTGATCGGGTTCCGCAGGGCCTCGTCATAGCAAAAATCAGGATTCCCAATCCTGCGATTTTCAGCCTCACGTTCCCAGCCTGAAAGTTCTTAGCGAAGTATGCCGATGCCTCGACCATTGCGCTGGGCCCTGGCCATCGGACTGGCCGGGCTGCTGATTGTGGGCGGGGCTCTGCTGCTGCCCTTCTCCGATTGGTTTCCCGGTGGAACCGTTGCTGGCATCTCCAAACAGGAGGTGGTCAATGGGACGGCCTTCAATCGCCTCTTCCCCGCACCGGCAGCTGGAGAAGACCTTGTCTTCAGCCAGGAGAAGCGCGGTTTCAGTGAAGCCAGGCTGAAGCGCGATGGCGCCGTGGTGGCCCTGCTGGCCATCTCCGACACCAGCACGGCGCCGGAGGCCAGGGCCAAGTTCGAGTCCGCCAGCGAGGCGATCGCCGGTTGGCCCCTGGTCGAACAGGGGCCCCAGGCCAGCGCCCTGCTGGTGGCCGATCGTTTTCAGGTCAAGGTGATCGGCCAGGGCAGTGGGCTGGATCCGCAACGGAGGCACGCCTTGCTCGGCGCCTTCGATCTCCCCCGAATCGCAGCCCTGGAACCCAGCCGTCAGAGCCGCACCAAGCCCCGTGGCCAGTTGGCTGAGCAGCTCGGCGAAGCCCTGCCGGCAGCGCCTCCAGCCACCCTCCAGCCCCAGCCCGAGCTGCAACCTGCCGCATGAGCCGTACTGTCCTCGAACGCCTTGAGCGCCTGCCTCGCAGAGATCTCACGGTGCTGGCTCTCAAGGGCATCAGCACCCTGGTTCCTGGTGGCTGGAGCAACCCCACCAGCGCCGACCAGATGATCAGCGAGGTGATCGGCAGCCAGGATCCTCAGCTGATCCGACAGGTCAGGATCCGCGCCGATCAACTCAGCGGCGCCCGCGCCGAGGGGTATGGCCGGGCCCTGAGCCTCTACGACGCGGTGAACCGCTCCCAGCACGCCACCGGTGGATTGCGTCTGCTGGCCAACGTCACGGCCGGCCTGCCCCTGCTGAAGCGGATCTCAGGCATCACCCCGCCGGGGGACACACTCCAGGCCGTGGACCTGAGCCTGAAGGTCGGGGCTGAGCTGCTGGCCTTCACCCAGGTGAACGGCCTGCCTGGAGACAGCTTCACCGATTTCGGCGCCGCCCTGGCCGACTACGCCGGAGAGGCCCGGGTGCGGATGGCAGCCCTGATCTGCTTCGACGGACTCCTCCCCCTCGGCGATCAGGCCCTGCAACGCCTCGACGGCCTGCTTGGAGCCGTCGGCAGCGGCGACCTCCACAAACTGCCGGCCTACGGGCGGATGGCAGCACTGATCCCTGGCCGGGGCGATGCTGCCCACATGAGCTTTCTGCGCCGTGGGGTGGATCAATGGCTGGGCTGGGCTGGTGGCTTCGTGGGCCAACTGGGCCTGAGCGGTCAGAAGGCGGTGGCTGCGCTTGAAGGAAGCATCGGCCCCTGGCAGGGGCGCTTTGATCAGCTGGCCGCATTCCTCGATGCCTTCACCGACACCTATGCCCATACCGGCGTGCAGGCGGTGGCCCGGCGACTGGTGGAGCGGGCAGCCGCGGAGATCTGACCGCCTTGGGCCTCGGCCAGTCCCGAGGCTGATCAACCACCCTGGTCCGCCCTTCCAGCTGTGGCCAGGAAGAGGCGCATCACCCGCTCGGCCGTATCGGCGACCATCTCCCGGCCTTGATCCATGGCCTGCTGAAGGCTCACCGGACCGGGCACCAGGGACACGATGCTGGTCAGACCCATGCCGTAGAGGAGTTCCGCTCCCGCACCGATGCTGCCGACAATGGCCACCACCGGGACCCCCTGCCGCTGCGAGCGCTGCACCACGCCTCGGATCGTTTTGCCATGCAGGGTCTGCTGATCAATCCGTCCCTCGCCGGTCAGCACGAGCTGGGCGCCCCGGATGGCTTCGGTGAAGCCGCAGGCCTCCATGACCAGGTCGATACCGGGCCGGAGCTCGGCGCCGAGAAAGGCGATCAGTCCGGCGCCCAGGCCCCCGGCAGCACCGGCGCCTGGCTGGTGGCGGACCCGACGGCCGAACGTGGGTTCGATCAGGTCGATCGCCTGGCCGAGCAGGGCTTCCAGCCTCCCGACGATCACGGCGTCGGCCCCCTTCTGGGGTCCATAGACAGCACTGCAGCCATCGGGACCCAGCAGTGGGTTATCCACGTCACAGGCCACCAGGATGTGGCTCTGCGCCACAGCCGGGTGGAGACCGGCTGGATCGATCCTGGCCACCTCAGCCAGGCCTTCTGCGGTGATCGGCTCAAGCATCTCCCTGCCATCGGCCCGGAAGAAACGGATGCCCAGCGCCTGGGCCATGCCGACGCCGAGGTCATTGGTGGCCGAGCCGCCGATTCCCACGATCAGGCGGCGTGCCCCCCGATCCAGGGCCGCGCCGATCAGCTGCCCGGTGCCATAGCTGGTGGTGTGGAGTGGATTGCGACTGGCGACAGGAATGAGCGGCAATCCGGAGACACAGGCCATCTCGATCACCGCTGTGCTTCCGCCGTGGATCAGTCCGATCAGGCCATCGACCGGCCGCCGCTGGTCCGGCAGGGGCCCGGTGGCCGCAACGCTGATCCGCTCCCCGCCACAGGCGGCGACGAGTGCCTCGGTGGTGCCTTCACCGCCATCGGCCATCGGCAGGGCAACCAGTTCGGCGTCGGGTCGAACGCGGCGCACACCCTCTCGAAACCCATCGCACACCTCCAGAGCCGTCATCGAACCCTTGAAGGAATCCGGCGCCAGCACGATCTTCATGGAAGGCTTTCGGATGGATCGTCGCGCTCAGCAGCCAGGCTGATCACCCTGATTCACCGATCGTTCGGAATGCGGCCAATGGGAGCGCCAGCCCCCAGCGCGACCGCACGGTCCATCTGCCCGTCAATCGAAGCCCAGCAGATCGAAGATATCCCGGTCCTTGAGCGACTCGGCCTCCAGCGGCTCCACGTCGCTGAGCATCTTCTGAGCCAGGCTCAGATACTCCTGTTGCACCGCTTCCACTTCCGGGCTGGATTCCATCTCGAAGATCGTGCACTTCTTCAGGCGTGATTTCCTGATCGCATCCACGGTCTTGAAGTGGGCCATCGTGCGCAGGCCGGTGCGCTGATTGAACTTATCGATCTGGTCGGTTTCTTCGGAGCGGTTGGCGATCACACCACCGAGCCGCACCTTGTAGTTCTTGGCCTTGGCATTGATCGCCTGCATGATCCTGTTCATGGCGAAGATCGAGTCAAAGTCGTTCGCCGTGACGATCAGGCAATAGTGAGCGTGCTGCAGGGGGGCGGCGAAGCCACCGCAGACCACATCGCCGAGCACATCGAAGATCACCACGTCGGTGTCTTCCAGCAGGTGGTGTTCCTTGAGCAATTTCACCGTCTGGCCGGTGACGTAGCCGCCGCAGCCGGTGCCGGCCGGCGGGCCACCCGATTCCACGCACATCACGCCGTTGTAGCCCTCGAAGACGAAATCTTCAGGGCGGAGCTCCTCGGTGTGAAAGTCGACGGTTTCGAGGATGTCGATCACCGTGGGCACCATCCTCTTGGTGAGGGTGAAGGTGGAATCGTGCTTGGGATCGCAGCCGATCTGAAGCACCCGCTTGCCCAGCTTCGAGAAGGCGGCCGAGAGGTTGGAAGAGGTGGTGGATTTGCCGATGCCGCCCTTGCCGTAGACGGCGATCACCAGGGCACCCTCCTCGATCGCCATCGCAGCGTCCTGATGCACCTGCAGGCTGCCTTCGCCGTCTTCATGGCCCGACGGGGCCCCTGCGGTGGTGGGAGGCGTGAGTGTGGTGGTCATGGGAAATGGCAAGCCGAGGGAACGGCGATCGTTTCATCTAAGGGCAAGCCCCCTGTGGCTGCAGGGGGTTCGTGCAAACCGAAACATCAACAATCGAGCTGATGCTCAGGCTGAGGATCGGCTCCACCCAGCGATTCAGCGGCTGAGCTGGGCCTTGGCGTCGTAGAGAACCTCCGCATCAATCCGGGCGACGCCCCGCTCCCGGGCAAAGATTTCGGTGTTGCGCCGCACCTTGCCGCGCACGAAGAAGGGGATCTTGGCCAGTTCCGCCTCCCCATCAGGCGTCCAGAGCGGAGATGCATCGACAGGGATGGCGAGATCCTGCACCGTCCCGATCAGCGTTGGCACCGGAGCTTCCTCTCGGCGGGGATCGGTGGCGCTGGCGACCGCTGGCGCCCCGTCTGCCAGATGGCTGCGGTGGCCCTCGATGAATTCGAAGTCGTGGCGGAACATGCCGATCAGGTGTTCCTCCAGCCCCATCATCAAGGGATGCACCCAGGTGTCGAAAATCACGTTGGCTCCCTCCCAGCCCATCTGGGGGGCATAGCGAGCCGGCACATCCTGCACATGGAGGGGGGCGCTGATCACCGCGCAGGGAATACCGAGCCGCTTGGCGCTGTGGCGCTCCATCTGGGTGCCGAGCACCAGCTCCGGAGCGGCCTCGGCCATGGCTTGCTCCACCGCCAGGTAGTCGTCGGAAATGAGCGCCTCAAGGCCGAGTTCTTGGGCGACGGCACGCACCTCACGGGCCTGTTCGCGGCTGTAGGTGCCGAGCCCCACCACCGTGAAGCCGAGTTCACGGCTGGCGATCCGCGCCGCCGCGATCGCGTGGGTGGCATCGGCAAAGATGAACACCCGCTTGCCGGTGAGGTAGGTGGAATCCACCGAACGGGAATACCAGGGCAGCCGCGAGCTCTGATCTGCCTCCAGGCTGGCCGGTGCCTCCAGACCGAGCAGGGCGTGAAGCTCCCTCAGGAACTGGGTTGTGGCACCGATGCCGATCGGCACCGTTTTCAGCACCGGTGTGCCGAAACTGCGCTCCAGCCAGCTGCAGAGGGGAGCGGCCACCTCCGGGTAGAGGCAGAGGTTCACATCGGCGGCCGGCAGCCGCAGCAGGTCGGCGGGCCTGGCGCCCAGCGGTGCCACCGTGTTCACATCGATGCCGTGCTCCGCCAGGAGGCTCCGCAATTCCCTGACGTCGTCACGGCAGCGAAAGCCCAGCAGGCTGGGGCCGAGGAGGTTCACCCGTGGCCGACGGCCTTCGGCACGCCAACGGGTCGGATCAGCCTTGGGGCTGCCTGGAGGAGGCAGTTGGTTCCTGAGCAGGCCGCGACAGAGCTGGTAGAGGGTTTCAGCCGCACCCCAGTTCTCCTTTTTCGAGTAGGCGGGCAGCTCCAGGCTGACCACCGGGATCCCAAGCCCCATGCCGGCTGCCAGCGATCCCGGCTGGTCCTGGATCAGCTCGGCCGTGCAGCTCTCACCGACCAGAAGGGCTTCCGGCTGAAACCGATCCACCGCCTGCTGGATCGAGCGCGTCACCAGTTCAGCCGTGTCCCCACCGAGGTCGCGGGCCTGGAAGGTGGTGTAGGTGACGGGCGGACGGCGGCCGCGTCGCTCGATCATCGTGAACAGGAGATCGGCATAGGTATCGCCCTGGGGGGCATGCAGCACGTAGTGCACACCCTCCATCGAGGCGGCGACGCGCATCGCACCCACATGGGGCGGGCCTTCGTAGGTCCAGAGGGTCAGTTCCATTGGAGAAGATCGCGACGGTGCAGGGGACGGGCGAACAGTTCGGCCAGATCGGCAGCCTGGTCACAACCGTGAATCGGGCTGAACACCAGTTCGATCGACCATTTCGTGGCGATGCCTTCGGCCTCCAGGGGATTGGCCAGGCCAAGACCGCAGACCACGAGATCAGGTCGGCTGGACCTCACCCGCTCCAGTTGACGCTCCACATCCTGGCCTTCACTGAGCTGGGTCCCGGGCGGCAGCAGGGCCAGTTCCTCGGCCATCAGTTGCCGGTCGAGATAGGGGGTGCCCACCTCCACCAGCTCCATGCCGCACTCGCGGCTCAGGAAGCGGGCCAGGGGAATCTCCAGCTGGGAATCGGGCAGCAGGAACAGGCGCTTGCCCTCCAGCTGGCGGCGCAGGGGCTCAAGGGCCCGCCGACCACGCGCCACCAGGGGATCCAGCACCGTGTCCCGGTGGGCGGAGTCGATTCCGAAGGCGGCGGCGGCGGCAGCCATCCAGGCAGAACTTCCTTCCACACCAAGCGGAAATGGGCTGGCGATCCTTGTGGCTCCCCGGCGTTCGAGGGCCCGGACGGTATCACTGAGGAAAGGCTGGGCAAGCAGCAGCCGGGTTCCTGGGCCCACTGGTGGCAACTCAGTGGACTGGCGCGGCGGCAGACTGCGCACCGGCCCGATCCCGAGGCGCTCGAACAGGGTGAGGAACCGTTCCTCCACCCCATCCGCCAGGGTGCCGACCAGCAGCAGCTGGGTTTCATCCGTGGCGGGAAGCATCGGCACCAGGGCCGCCAGGGCCGCATCCTCGCCCTGGGTGAAGGTGGTTTCGATGCCGCTGCCTGAGTAGTTCACCACCCGCACCCGCCCCCTCAATCGGCTGGTGAGCCGCTCGGCGGCCTTGGCCAGGTCGAGCTTGATCACCTCGGACGGGCATGAACCGACCAGGAACAGCATGCGGATCTCGGGTCGCCGGGCAAGCAGATCGCCCACCAGCCGGTCGAGCTCATCGTTGGCATCAGCCAGGCCGGCCAGATCCCGTTCGCCCAGGATCGCCGTGCCGAAACGGGGCTCGGCAAAGATCATCACCCCTGCCGCCGACTGGATCAGGTGGGCGCAGGTTCGGGAGCCGACCACCAGAAAAAAGGCATCGGGCATGCGGCGATGCAGCCACACGATCGAGGTGAGGCCACAGAACACCTCCCGCTGGCCGCTTTCCTTGATCAGCGGCGGCAGGGTTGGCGTAGCGGCCATGGAAGGGTTCGATCGATCCCTTCCTGGTTACCTCAGAGGATGCCGAAGAAGATTTTGAACCGGCCCCATCCGCGCTTTCCTTCACATGGCTTCATATTTCTCAGGGTGGATGAGCAACGCTTATCAAGGCCAGCTCAGACGGTGATGAGTCATCACACCCAATTCACTTGACGGCGGGGTACGTCGAAGAGCACTGTTCTCATCGAACCTCCTTTTCTTTGTCCCGGAGTCGTCAATGGCGAGTGAAACCATGGGCATTGCCCTCGGCATGATCGAAACACGTGGCCTCGTGCCTGCCATCGAGGCGGCAGACGCGATGACCAAAGCGGCTGAAGTCCGTTTGATCGGCCGCGAATTCGTCGGCGGCGGCTACGTCACCGTCCTAGTGCGCGGCGAAACCGGTGCCGTCAACGCAGCTGTCCGCGCAGGCGCAGATGCCTGCGAGCGCGTCGGTGACGGCCTCGTGGCCGCCCACATCATCGCCCGCCCCCACCGCGAAGTGGAGCCAGCCCTCACCAGCAGCTTCGGAGTCGGATCCAAGGACTGAGTCCTGATGCGCCCCTGAATCAACGGGCGCCCAGCCCTCCCCTTCCCAATCGATCCACACCGACATTCTCCCCATGAGCAAGAAATTTGACGCCGGGGTCAAGGAGTACAGGGATACCTACTGGACTCCCGACTACGTCCCCCTCGACACCGACCTGCTGGCCTGCTTCAAGGTCACCGGCCAGGAAGGCGTTCCCCGCGAGGAAGTGGCAGCCGCCGTGGCCGCCGAGTCTTCCACAGGCACCTGGTCGGCGGTCTGGTCTGAACTTCTCACCGACCTCGACTTCTACAAGGGCCGTTGCTACCGGATTGAAGACGTTCCCGGTGACAAGGAGTCGTTCTACGCCTTCATCGCCTACCCGCTCGATCTGTTCGAGGAAGGTTCGATCACCAACGTGCTCACCTCCCTGGTGGGCAACGTGTTCGGCTTCAAGGCCCTGCGCCACCTCCGTCTGGAAGACATCCGCTTCCCGATGGCCTTCATCAAGACCTGCCCAGGCCCGCCGAACGGCATCTGCGTCGAGCGCGACCGGATGAACAAGTACGGCCGTCCGCTGCTTGGTTGCACGATCAAGCCGAAACTCGGCCTCTCCGGCAAGAACTACGGCCGGGTGGTGTACGAATGCCTCCGCGGTGGTCTCGATTTCACCAAGGACGACGAAAACATCAACTCCCAGCCCTTCCAGCGCTGGCAGAACCGCTTCGAGTTCGTGGCCGAAGCCGTCCAGCTGGCCCAGGAGGAAACCGGCGAGAAGAAGGGGCACTACCTCAACTGCACCGCCGCCACCCCCGAAGAGATGTACGAGCGGGCCGAGTTCGCCAAGGAACTGGGTCAGCCGATCATCATGCACGACTACATCACCGGAGGCTTCACGGCCAACACCGGTCTGTCGAAGTGGTGCCGCAAGAACGGCATGTTGCTGCACATTCACCGTGCGATGCACGCAGTGATCGACCGTCACCCCAAGCACGGCATCCACTTCCGGGTGCTGGCAAAGTGCCTTCGCCTCTCCGGTGGCGACCAGCTGCACACAGGCACGGTGGTGGGCAAGCTCGAAGGTGATCGTCAGACCACCCTGGGCTTCATCGACCAACTGCGTGAGTCATTCATCCCCGAAGACCGCAGCCGCGGCAACTTCTTCGACCAGGATTGGGGTTCGATGCCCGGCGTCTTCGCCGTGGCCTCCGGCGGCATCCACGTGTGGCACATGCCCGCGCTGGTGGCGATCTTCGGCGACGACTCGGTGCTGCAGTTCGGTGGTGGCACCCATGGTCACCCCTGGGGTTCCGCCGCTGGCGCCGCTGCCAACCGCGTGGCCCTCGAAGCCTGCGTCAAGGCCCGTAACGCCGGACGTGAGATCGAGAAGGAAAGCCGCGACATCCTGCTCGAAGCTGCCAAGCACAGCCCCGAACTGGCGATCGCTCTCGAAACCTGGAAAGAGATCAAGTTCGAATTCGACACCGTCGACAAGCTCGACGTCAATTGATCCGTTCCCTTATCCCCTCCACTTAACCAAGGATCCCCATGCCCTTCATGAGCACCGTGGGTGACTACCAAACAGTCGCCACCCTGGAGACATTCGGCTTTCTGCCTCCCTTCTCCCAGGACGAGATCTACGACCAGATCGCTTACATCATTGCCCAGGGCTGGAGTCCCCTGGTCGAACACGTTCACCCCAGCCGCTCGATGGCGACCTACTGGTCGTTCTGGAAGCTGCCCTTCTTCGGCGAGAAGGATCTCGGCGTGATCGTCAGTGAACTCGAGGCCTGCCACCGGGCCTATCCGGATCACCATGTGCGCCTGGTCGGCTACGACGCCTACACCCAGAGCCAGGGTTCCTGCTTCGTCGTGTTCGAAGCACGCTGAAGGGTTTCGGTCCCGGCTCAAGCCGGGACCTCACCCCTTTTCCGAATTGTTCAGGCCACTTAACTCACCGGGCGGATATGGCAACTCAATCCAGTCGCGAAGCGGCTCTAGCGCGCCGCTTGGCCCTCTCCACTGCGGGAAAAGCGGCTGAAGAACGCTATTCCACCAGTATTGATCGGGTGCGCAGCGCAGCTGAAGCGCGGCCGATCCACTCCGCCACTCCTGTGAGCGTGGCTCCGACCCCCGCACCGACATCGCGTTCGTCACGGCCGGACCTGTCCTACCAACCATCCAGCCAACCCCGCTCGAGAACGGCGATCTCCAATCCCAGCCGCGATTTCGTTCTGGCTCGCCGTGAGGCCCTCAGCAAACGGGGCAAGCGAGCTGACACCAGCAAGGATCGCACCCGCACCGCGCCAGAACAGGCCCAGGCGAGCACCCCCCCCCCTGCTGCCGCCGCCACGGTTTCCGAACCGGTTCGTTCAGCAAAGCCCCTTTTTCAGGAAAGTGGCCATCGGCATTCAGCCTCGGGCGCCAACGGTGGCCATCGCCAGGCCCCGAAGCGAGCTGCCCAGCACAACCCCAGCCGTGCCGTCGTGCTGGCGCGCCGCGAAGCCCAGTCGAAACATGGCAAGTCGGCAGCCAGGAACGGCTCAACCGGAACTGCCGCCGTCGTGCGTCAGTCGAACCCGGATATCAGCAGCCGTGACCTGTCCCACCGCATCCGTGATCTGAAGAGCAAGACCGGTGCCGCCGCCGTCGGGGGCAACAACGGAGTCACCCGGCCCACCGGCCCGCGTCGTGGCATCAACAAAGTGGCCGCCGCCCAGGACGCCAGCTGGAAAGTGGGGGTCGGGGAGACCAGCCGTGGCCAGTTGGTGACGGGTACCCAGGCCAACCGTTCGCTGAAGACCACGGGCAACGAGGCAAGCACCTGTCGGCCGATCACCGGAACGGAGTACATGGGTGCCGACATCTTCCGGGCCTTCTGCCAGAGCGAACCCCAGCCCCTGCAACCCGCCAAGGTGGCCGTCACCGCCACCAGCCACGGCAACCGGGTCACCGGCAACGAAGTCGGCCGGTCCGAAAAGGTCACAGGAGATGAGCCGGGAACCTGCAAGATCGTCACCGGCACTGAATACCTTTCCGCCAACCAGTCAGCGGCCTACTGCGGCGGCACCAGTCCCGCCCCCCGCAAGGTGGGCATCGGCCAGACACTGGCCGGCCGGCCGGTCTCCGGTGTGATGGTTGGTCGCTCCGAAAAGGTCACCGGCGATGAACACGGGGCCGGGCTTCGCACCACCGGAACCCAGTACGTCGGCGCCGATTCCACAGCCACACCAGGGCAGGCCCCGGCCAAGGTCGGTGCCGTCCACACCCTGCGTGGCACGGGCATCACCGGCACCCTCGTCGGGCGCAGCGAAAAGGTCACCGGGAATGAGCCAGGCACCTGCAAGCGCGTCACCGGTGACGAATACATCGGCAGTCAGCAGTTCGACGCCTTCTGCGGCACCCGTCCGGAAGCCGAAGCCCCCAAGGTGGGCTTCAGCCTCACCAACAAGCAACTGGTGGTCTCCGGCACCAGCACAGGGCGCTCCTCCAAGGTCACAGGCGATGAACCCGGCACCTGCAAAGCGGTGACAGGCACCCCCTATGCGGGCCTGGAACAGGCCGGCGAATGGTGCGCACCAACGGCGGTTCAAACCATCCGTCAGCGCACACCGATGGGGATGGGAACCCCCGGCCCCCGCCTCAGCGGCATCCAACCCGGAATCGGCGGTGTGATGACCGGCGCCGGCAAAGGAGCCTGTGAACCACTCACCGGCACCCCCTACGTGGGCGTGGACCAGTTCAACGAAGCCTGTGGTGCCGCTGAAGGCCACGAGGCCGATTTCCCCCAATCCCTCGATCTTCAACCCTGGCAGCAGTTCAGCGTCCAGTCGCCGGCCCGGGCCGCCCAGCAACAGCCTGAACGCCATGGCGCGGTCACGGGGACCCGCTACGAAACCAGTGCCAGGATCACCGGCCCTTTTGACCTCGCCGGTGACAAAGTCACCGGCACCGAACAGTTCCGCTTCGATCGTCGGCCAGCCCAGCTCGCCGGAGCTGCACTGAACCTGCCCCCCAAGGCTCCCGTCAGCGTTGACGAAGACAATCGGCCAGCCTCACGGGTGACCGGAGAAGGAATCTCGGCCGGTCTCCACATCACTGGAGACGACTGGGACCGGGGCAAACGGGTCACGGGAACCGAAGGGGTGTCGGCCCGACGCCGCAATCCCACCCGCACCGGTCCGATGCCTGCCATGGCCAGGGTTCAGCCGAAGCGCAATGAAGAGGTGACGAAACCGATCAGCCGGGTGACCGGCTCAAGCGGCAACACCGAGCACGGATCCCTGATCACGGTTTCCGGCGGCGCCCGAGGTTGATGGAATCGCTTCCCTTCTCCCCCCTCACCTGACCTTGCCAATCCCGCGACGCCAACCCCCCGGCCAGAAGTCCCTGGCACCAACAGCGCCGCGACGCCGCCCTGATCCAGGTCAGGTCCCGCTGGCCGCCCCCAGCCGGGCACGGTCAAGCCACAGCTGGAAGCCGATCGCCACAGGCCCCGTCCATCCACTCTGCGACCGGGCCGGCAACGAGCGGCTGCATGCCTACGAAAGCGCCGTCAAGGGATCCTTTGATCGGATCGTTCCGGTTCTGAAGCATCTCTCGGCTCTGCAGCACGATCCCCATTTCGTCGAGCTGGCCCAGCGGCATGCCAGAGCCGAGCTCGGATTTGCACTTCCCCTGGCGATCCTGGAGAAGGCCTGGGTCAGTCAGCTGGACATGCGCAGCCTGTTCGCCTGGTGCGTGTTCGAAACCTACGGACAGGTGAGCGAATCCTTCTTCCGCGACGATCCCCTCGATTGTCGCGACGGCACTCCGGCTGCCGAGGCGTTCAATGCCTTCCTGCTCGAGTGTGGCTTTCATCTTCTCGATGTGACCCCCTGCGCCGATGGACGGCTGGCGCACACGATCAGCTATGCCCTTCGCCTGCCGTTCAGCTCGGTGCGTCGCAGGCCCCATGCCGGCGCCATGTTCGACGTGGAAGACACCGTGGACCGCTGGGTGAAGACCGAGCACCTGCGCTACCGGGAAGGCCGTCCCAATCCGGCCCATGCCCCCACCCGCTACCTCAAGGTGGTGGTTTATCACTTCAGTTCCGTCGACCCCAGCCATGAGGGCTGTGCCGCCCACCACTCCAATGACGCCGCCGCCGCCAGCCAGGGCCTGTCAAGGCTGATGGACTTCCAGCAGGCGGTGGAGAACAGCTTCTGCTGCGGGGCTTCCGTCGATCTGCTCTTGATCGGGCTGGACACCGATACCGACGCGATCAGGGTGCATGTGCCATCCAGGGATGGCGCCACCGATCTGCACAGCTGGCTCGATGCCCGTGAGGCCCATGCCACCACCCTTGAGCTTGATCCTGCCGCCGCCCGCGAAAAGCTGCACAGCCTGGTGACAGCCGCCGCCGCGGGCGAGCCTGACGAAGGCATGGTGAGCCTGATCACCCGGCTGGTTGAGCACAACCTCTCCCAGATCGACTACGTGCGGAGCTTCCATGGCGGGGCCTATGCCGATGCCGGCCATGCCGAGCGATTCATCGGTGTGGGGATCGGCTTCAAGGAGATTCATCTGCGCAACCTCACCTATTTCGCCCATCTCGACACCGTTGAAGAAGGCGCGGCCGATCTCGATGTCGGTGTGAAGATCTTCACCGGGTTGAACGTTTCCAGGGGCTTACCGGTTCCTGTGGTGGTGCGCTTCGATTATCACGGCAGTGTGCCCGGGGCCAGGGAACGGGCCCTGCTGCATGGCCAGCGGGCTGAAGCCGCAATCCGCAATCGCTACAGCGATCTTTGTCGCGAAGGCCTGCTCCACACGCTCCTGACCGTGCGGGACCGCGACCAGCACGCTCCTGCCGAGGCCGTAGGGTCATCGATCAACCTCGAAACGGCGGGGGGGCATTGAAATGTTGATCTGCAAGGTCGTCAAACCACTCGTTTCCACCAACCGGATTCCAGGTTTCGAGCACAAGCACCTCCAGGTGGTGCTCGACGGCAGCTCCCAGAAAGTGGCTGTCGACGCCGTCGGCTGCATTCCCGGCGACTGGGTGATCTGCGTGGGAAGCTCCGCCGCCCGGGAAGCCGCCGGCAGCAAGTCCTACCCAAGCGATCTCACGATCGTGGGGATCATCGACCACTGGGATCCTGACAGCGGCAACGCCCCAGGGGGATCAGCCTGATGGAGATCATGCAGGTGACCGGATCACTGATCTGCAGCCAACGGGTCGATGGTCTGCGCCATTGCAACCTTCGGGTGCTGCGTTCCACCAAGGGCAAATTCAGCGTTGCCGTCGATCCCGTGGGTGCCTCACCAGGCAACTGGGTGTTCACCGCCAGTGGCTCGGCGGCTCGCTTCGCCTCCGGCGATCCCGATCTGCAGACCGACCTGACGATCGGTGGGATCATTGATTTCTGGGATCCAGATGGCTGAGTCCCAGTGGCCACCCGCCCTTCCCCCGCAGCCCCCACGACCTGACCACGTCCATCGACTTCCGCCATGGCCACCCCCACCCCCCGACAACCCTCATCCCGTCGCACCACCGCCAGTCGGGGCGTGAGCAGCCCGTCAGCCAAAGCCCTGCCAGCGGCGGCAGGGGCGGCGACCCCTGAGCCCCAGACACCCCCTGTTTCAGCGCCAGCCGTTTCGGAGGGCACCAAGCCCCCCGCGCCACCGGCACCAACACCCACCCACACCCCCCCATCGAGCACCGCCATGGCCCCTCTTCCACACGGCATTGCCCTCGGCATGATCGAAACCCGTGGGCTTGTCCCCGCCATCGAAGCGGCTGACGCCATGACCAAGGCAGCTGAAGTCACCCTCGTCTCCCGCGAATTCGTCGGTGGCGGCTACGTCACCGTGATGGTCCGCGGCGAAACCGGTGCCGTCAACGCCGCCGTCCGTGCCGGTGCCGACGCCTGCGAGCGGGTGGGCGATGGCCTGGTGGCAGCCCACATCATTGCCCGCCCCCATGTCGAGGTGGAACCTGTGCTCGTCCCCAGCGGCGCTGACCGGAGGAGCTGAGCGTGATCGGCGGCGTGCATCCGCGCGTGCTCGGCTACCTGGGCCGAGCCCTCAGCCTTGAGTACACCGCGGTTCAGCAATACATGACCCAGGCTTCACTCGTGGAGCTCTGGGGACAGGCTGACGCGGCCGAGCGGTTCCGGCAGGACACCGCCGAGGAGATGCGGCATGCCGAGCGGATCGTCATGCAGATGCTGCAGCTGGGTGTGGCTCCCGCCGCCTCCCAGCTGCGACCGGTGCGGGCCGCCTCCAGCCTGGTTCAGCTGCTGCGGCTGAACAGGGAACTGGAGGCGGATCTGATCCAGCATTACGCCGAAGCGGCCAGGTTCTGCACGATGATGCGGGATGAGGTCAACGGTTCCTTCTTTCGCCATCTCTGGGAAGAAGAACTGCAGCATGGCAACGATCTCGAAATCTGGATCCAGGAACTCGATCGCAACGGTCCGGAAGGAGCAGCGCAAAGGGCCACCTTCTAGCCACAGTTTTGTGACGTTCTGATGGCGTACCCCAGACGCCTTTCCGTGTCTGGGGTACTCAACAGATCAGCATGGTTGCCTCGGCTCAGTTGTTGCCACCCTGCGGTGAAATCTGATCTTGGTGTCGTCGCTCCCCCTATCGGTTCAGCTGGCCTGGTTGATCCCGCTCTACGGCTTCGCAGGGGTGGGGATGTCCTTGCCATGGGCATGCGGCTGGATCCGCCGCACCGGGCCCAGGCCCGCCGCCTACCTGAATGTGCTCGTCACCCTGGTGGCCTTTCTGCACGGCACGGCGCTGCTCAATGCAGTGTTACAACACGGGGCCTATGAGATCAGTCTGGGCTGGTTTCAGGCCGCCGATCTGAAGCTGGAGCTGAGCTTCGATCTCTCCTTGACCAACCTGGCCTGCCTTGAGCTGGTCGCTGGGCTGAGCCTGCTGGCCCAGGTGTTCGCCCTCGGCTATCTCGACAAGGAATGGTCACTGGCCCGCTTCTTTGCCCTGGTGGGCTTCTTCGAGGCGGCGATGGCGGGGGTGGTGCTGAGCAGTTCCCTGTTTCTCACCTACTTTCTGCTGGAGATGCTCACCCTCTCCACCTACCTCCTGGTGGGATTCTGGTACGGCCAGCCCCTGGTGGTCACCGCTGCCAGAGACGCCTTCCTGACCAAGCGTGTCGGCGATGTGCTGCTGTTGATGGGGGTGGTCGCCCTCTCCGCCTTCGCCGGGGTGATGCGCTTCGAGGATCTCTACCGCTGGGTGCCCCAGGCCCAGCTTTCACCCCTGGCAGCCAACCTGCTGGGCCTGGCGCTGATCGCCGGACCGCTCGGCAAGTGCGCCCAATTCCCCATGCATCTCTGGCTCGATGAAGCGATGGAGGGACCCAATCCGGCTTCGATCCTGCGCAACTCCGTGGTGGTGACCTGTGGTGCCCTGGTGTTGCTGCGGCTGATGCCGATCCTGCAGCTCTCGCCGATCAGCCTGGACGTGCTGATCGTTCTGGGCTCGCTGACGGCGATCGGCGGGTCCCTGGCCGCCCTCGCCCAGGTCGATATCAAACGGGCCCTCTCCTACACAACCAGTGCGGCCATGGGGCTGGTGTTCATCGCCATCGCCGAGCAGCAGCCGGCCATCGCCCTGCTGCTGCTGTTTGCCCACGCCGTTGCCAAGGCCCTGTTGTTCATGAGCGTGGGGAGCGTGATCGCCACCACCAATTGCCAGGATCTCAGTGAACTGGGCGGCCTGGCCCGCTGCATGCCCGCCACCACCGTGGCCTTCCTGGTGGGGGCAGCCGGCAGCACCGCCCTGGCGCCACTCGGCTGCTTCTGGGCCTACGGACTCGACGTGGAGGCCATGGCCCGCAGCTCACCCGCCCTGGCCATGGTGGTGCTGCTCGCCAACACACTCACGCTGATCAACTTCAGTCGGGTGTTTCGCTGTGTCTTCCTCGGGCCCCGTCAGACCAAGACACGGCGGGCTCCCGAAGTGAACTGGCAGATGGCCCTGCCGATGGTGAGCCTCACCGTGCTGGTTCTGCTCACTCCCTTGATCATGGTGGAGATCGATCCTGTTCCCGGGCTGGCTTCGTTCCCGCCCCAGGTGGCATGGGCGTTGGTGGCCAGCGGAGCCACGGGCCTGATCCTGGGGGGGACGGTGCCGCTCTACAAAGGATGGTCACGCTCGACCCTGAAGCCCCTGCGCCAACTGCAGGATCTGCTCGCCTTCGACTTCTACACCGAAAGGATCTACCGGCGCACGGTGGTGGCTCTGGTTGCGACGCTCGCCCGGCTGGCCGCCTGGTTTGATCGGCAGGTGGTGAATGGTCTGGTCGAGCAGCTCGCCTCGCTGTCAATGGCGAGCGCCGCTGGGCTCAAGCTCACTGTCGGCGGCCAGATGCAGACCTACGTGCTCACGGCGATGGCCTCCATCGTGGTGCTGCTTGGCTCGCTCAGCTGGGTGATGCGATGAGGGTGATGGAATCGTGCTGAGCGGCCTGCTGCTGATCCCCCTGCTGGGTGCCCTGATCCTGGCGATCTGGCCCGGCGATCCGGAGCCGGAGCGAATCCGGCGCAGCGGCGCCGCCGTGCTTGCCCTGCAGCTGCTCTGGTCCATTCGGGTGCTGGTGAGCTTCGATCCCAGCGCTGGCGGCATGCAGCTGGAGGAAGCCGTTCCCTGGCTCGGCAGCCTCGGGCTGCACTACCGGCTCGGGATCGATGGACTTTCCCTGCCCTTGGTGCTGATCAACGGAGCGTTGTGCCTGGTGGCTGTTCTGGCCACGGAGGCCGGGATCCTGAGGCCGCGGCTCTTCTTCTCACTGATCCTGTTGATCAGCGGCGCCGTCAATGGTGCCTTCCTGGCCCAGAACCTGCTGCTGTTCTTCCTGTTCTATGAACTGGAACTCGTGCCGCTCTGGCTGTTGATCGCGATCTGGGGCGGCAACGGCAGGGCGAGGGCCGCCACGAAGTTTCTGCTGTTCACCGCCGTCTCCGGAGGGCTGATCCTGGCCGGGTTCCTCGGCCTGACGCTGGCGACCGGCAGCGCCGATTTCAGTCTGCGAGCCATCAGCAGCGACGATCTCGACCTGGGCGTCCAGCTGGCCCTGCTCGGGGCACTGCTGGTGGGCTTCGCCATCAAGATTCCCCTTTTTCCCTTCCACACCTGGCTGCCCGATGCCCACACCGAGGCTTCAACCCCGGTTTCGGTGCTGCTGGCCGGGGTGCTGCTCAAACTGGGCACCTACGGCCTGCTGCGCTTCTGCTTCGGCCTGCTTCCTGAGGCCTGGGCCCTTTGCGCCCCCTGGCTGGCGGGCTGGGCAGCGGTGTCGGTGCTGTTCGGCTCCCTGGCGGCGATCCAGCAGCAGGACATGAAACGAATGGTGGCGTACAGCTCCGTAGGCCACATGGGCTATGTGCTGCTGGCTGCGGCGGCGGCCACACCGGTGAGCCTGCTCGGGGCGGAGTTCCAGATGATCAGCCATGGCCTGATTTCAGCGTTGTTGTTCCTGCTGGTGGGAGCTGTCTACAAGGTCACCGGCAGCCGCGACCTCCGCGAGCTGCGCGGGCTGCTCAATCCCGAGCGGGGTCTGCCGCTGGTGGGGTCGCTGATGATCATCGGGGTGATGGCCAGCGCCGGGATCCCTGGGATGTCGGGGTTCATGGCCGAGTTTCTCGTCTTCCGGGGCAGCCTGATCGCTTTCCCGTGGCAGACCCTGCTCTGCATGGTCGGCTCCGGTCTCACAGCCGTCTACTTCCTGCTGCTGGTCAACCGTGCCTTCTTCGGTCGGCTGGGGGCCACCGTGCAGCTGGCGGCGATTCCGCTGCAGCGACATCTGCCCGCCCTCGCGCTGACGGTGGCGATCCTGGCGATCGGCCTGTTCCCCCAGGGTCTTGGTCTGCTGAGCGAGACCACCAGCACCGCGATGGCAGAGCCGAGCGGGGTGCTGCGATGAGCCCGCCCAGCGCCGAGCAGCTGATGGCCAGGCTTCTCAGCGGCCAACCCCTGCTGGAGGAATCGGCCGATCACCTGCTGGAGGTGGTGGGGGTGCTCGAAAGCTATGGCGAGGTGCTGGATGCCTACAGCATCAACCTCAACCATCAGGCCCAACGGGAGTTCCTCAACCCGCTGCCGATCTGGCGATTCTTCGATGGGGCGCTTAGCGCCGGGCGGCTCTGGCGCCACCTGATCCACGACCGACTCAACTACGAGTACGCCGAGTATTGCCAGCGGATGATGCTCTGGCATGGCACCGGCGGCCTCGACACCTATCTCGACAGCAACCCCTTCGCCGCCGACTGCCGCCTGGTGATCGCCCATCGCCGCCGCCGGGACCCCCTGCTGAATCTGCTGGATCGCTTTTTTCCGGACTTTCTGCCGGAGCTGATCCGCTCCGCCGCCACCGCCAGTGCCCTGGGACAGTTCTGGCGGGTGATGAGTGATCTGTTCCGCGAGCTCCGAGTCGCCCATCGCCATGGAAGGGTGGACTCGATCACGGCGGTGGTCGCCTTTCTGCGCGATGGCCTGGTGGCGGCGGCCGGCCAGCCGATCCACTATCGCGTGGAGCTCGACGGGAAAGGCTTCGACATCCTGCCGGCCGAAGCAGGGCTGACCTTCCTCGCCGATGTGGCCGTTCCCTACGTGGAGGCGGTGTTCCTGCGGGGCACCCCTTTCCTGGGCACGGTGTCCTTCAACGCCCAGGCCCAGCAGATCCCGATCGACCAGGGCCGTTTCCAGTACGGCGCCCTGTTCGCCGATCCCCTGCCCACCATGGGCGCCGGCATTCCCCCCAGCCTGCTGATGCAGGACATGAGCCGCCATCTTCCGGCCGATCTCGAAGCGCTCTACGCGAGCCGGGGCCGGGGCAGAGGTGATCTGCGGGTCAAGATCTGCACCAGCTTCCAGAAGGCGATGTTCTGTGTCACCAATGCCGCGATCGCCGGCACCTTTCCCCATCCGCTCCGGGGCGCCGGGGCGGCGGAGCAGGGACTCAACCATGCCCATGCCGAGGCCTGGGTGAAGCGGCTGCTCCAGGCGCAGATCGGCTGTCTGCCGGCGGCTGGGCCAGTGCTGGCCTCAGTTTCGCCTGGGCTAAGTTGCAGGGATGGATCAGCCCTGGACCAAACGGCAGCGCCCTGAACGCCTGGAGCGGCGTATCGAGTTCGACGACTACGAAACCACCCGCCTGTTTCTGGAGCAGCTCAACGAGCTCGCCGAGCAGCGCCAGTGCTACCCGGACATCAGCTTCGGGCGCACCTATGTGAACCTCACCCTGCGGGCCGAGCCCGACCAGAGCCCGGTGGGCGAGCCGGAGCTCGCCTTCGCCGCCGCCATCGACGCCCTCGTGCCCTGATGGAGCAGGCGCCTGTCGATGACGACACGCCGGTCGATCTGCGGGCCGCCTATGACGGCACCGGTGTGGATGAGGTGCTTGTTCAGCTCGATCGCGAGCTGATCGGCCTGAAACCGGTGAAAACGAGAATCCGTGAGATCGCCGCGCTGCTGGTGGTGGAACGGGCGCGCAAGCAGGTCGGCCTGGCCACCGGTGCCCCCAGCCTGCACATGTCCTTCACCGGCCATCCCGGCACCGGAAAAACCACAGTGGCTGAACGGATCTCCGACATCCTTCACCGGCTCGGCTATGTGCGCAAGGGTCATCTGGTCACCGCCACCCGCGACGACCTGGTGGGCCAGTACATCGGCCACACCGCCCCAAAAACAAGGGAAATGCTCAAGCGTGCCATGGGTGGCGTGCTGTTCATCGACGAGGCGTACTACCTCTACCGGCCTGAAAACGAACGCGACTATGGCGCCGAAGCGATCGAGATCCTGCTTCAGGTGATGGAGAACAATCGCGATGATCTGGTGGTGATCTTCGCGGGTTACAAGGATCGGATGGATGTGTTCTACCAATCCAACCCCGGCCTCTCCTCGCGGGTGGCCAACCACATCGATTTTCCCGATTACACCGCCGAGGAGCTGCTGGCGATTGCCAAGCTGATCATGGCCGCCGAGAGCTACCGGTTCAGTGAGGAGGGCAGCGCCGCCTTCTCCGACTACATCCAACGGCGCATGCAGCTCCCCTTCTTCGCCAACGCCCGCTCGATCCGCAACGCCATCGACCGGGCACGGATGCGTCAGGCCAACCGGCTCTTCAAACACCTGGGCCCAGGCCTGACCAAACGGGATCTGATCACGATCGAAGCCTCCGACATCACCGCCAGCCGCGTGTTTCAGGGCGAGGTGGAAGGGCTCGACCCCAGCCTGCCGCTGACCTGAACCCCTGCGAGCTGGCTGGACGATTCAGCGGCGACGGCGGCTATCGATCTGCAGGAGATCCCGAACCTGCTGGAGCTGGCGGGCCAGGCTCGGATCGATCGCCAGTTTCTTCTCGATCTGCTCCACCGCATACATCACGGTGCTGTGATCCTTGCCGCCGAACACATCGCCGATGCGGGGCAGGCTCAGGTCGGTGCTCTGACGCATCAGATACATGCCCACCTGGCGGGCCTGGCTCACGGCCCGCTTGCGGCTGCTGCTGCGCATCTCCTCCACGCCGATACCGAACACCTCCGCCACCTTCTCCACCACCTGCTGCGGCGTCACCACCACCTCGTTGCCCACCGGATCGAGCATCGGCGCCACCGATTCCACCGTCATCGGCAGGCCGGTAATCGAGGCGAAGGCCACCGCCCGGGTGAGCGCCCCCTCCAGCTCCCGGATGTTGGAGGTGAAGCGGCCCGCCAGATACTGGATCAGGTCGCGGGGGAGCGTCATGCGTTCCTGCTCGGCCTTCTTGTGCAGGATCGCCATGCGGGTTTCCAGATCGGGGGTCTGGATGTCGGCGATCAGGCCCATCGAGAAGCGCGAGATCAACCGTTCCTGCAGGCGGGGGATCTGGCTGGGCGGGCGGTCGCTGGCGATCACGATCTGGCGACCCGCTTCGTGCAGGGCGTTGAAGGTGTGGAAGAACTCCTCCTGGGTGTACTCCTTGCCTTCGATGAACTGGATGTCGTCGACGAGGATCAGATCTGCGGCGCGGTAACGGTCGCGGAACTTCTGCATGCCGTCCTTGCGGATCGCCTGGATCAGGTCGTTGGTGAACGACTCGGTGGACACGTAGAACACGCGCGCCTCCGGGTCGATCTCGACGCGGTAGTGGCCGATCGCCTGCATCAGGTGGGTCTTGCCCAGGCCAACGCCACCACAGAGAAACAGGGGGTTGAACTCGCGGCCGGGCGCTTCGGCCACCGCCAGCGAGGCGGCATGGGCCATGCGGCTGTTGGGCCCTACCACGAAGCGGTTGAACACGTAGCGGGGGTTGAGGCCCGGGGCGGGGCGGCGGGGCGTTTCGCCGCGCGGAGGGGGGATGGGGGGCTGAATCGGCTGCGCCCCCCCCGATGCAGCGACGACTTCCAGACCAGGGTCGTTCGGTACGCCCGAAGCCGTCTCCACATCCACCCGCACGGAGTGCCCAGCCAGCTCCGAGGCCACCGCCTCGATCGTGCTGAGGTAGTTCTTGCGCAGCCAGCCGCTCGCGAAGCTGTTCGGGGCCTCCAGGCGCAGCCTTCCATCGGCGAAGCCGGCACAGCGGGCCGGCCGGATCCAGGTTTCGAAAGTGGGCTTGCTCAGATTGGCCTGGAGTGCCTCTTGAACCCGGTGCCACAGCTCCTGACCCTGCTGCACCTCCGCCTCGTCCCACAGTGGCCGAATATAGGCAGATCCCCAGCATCCGACCTATGCCCGGCAAGCGGCCTTCGGCCTGGACCACCTCCCCTCTCCATGACATCTGATCGGCGTCCTTGCCCGGTGGCCCTTCTGCCCAGCCTGATCGCTGCCTGCTCCGCCGGCCTCCTGCTGGGAGGCTGCACCCTGGGTGTGCCGAACCTGCTGAAGCAGAAAAGTGAGCCGGTCGCCGCTCCGAAGGTGAGCGACGCCCCCGCCGCCATCCCCCTCCAGGCCGGCAATCGCTTCATCGTCGACGCCGTCGACAAGGTCGGACCGGCGGTGGTGCGGATCGACACGGTCAAGCGGGTGATCAATCCACTGGGCGGCCTGTTCGGCAGCGCTCCCGCCGTTCAGCAGCAGCAGGGGCAGGGCTCCGGCTTCATCACCCGCTCCGACGGGGTGATCATCACCAATGCCCACGTGGTGGAGGGAACCAACGAGGTGTCGGTCACCCTGCCAGACGGCCGCAGCTTCAACGGCAAGGTGCTCGGCGGGGATCCGCTCACCGACATCGCCGTGGTCAAGGTGGTGGCCCAGGGGCTGCCGGTGGCCCCTCTGGGCGACTCCGCCAAGGTGCGGCCCGGGGAATGGGCGATCGCGATCGGCAATCCACTGGGCCTCGACAACACGGTTACGGCGGGAATCATCAGCGCCATCCAGCGCACCAATGCGATCGGAGAAGGACAGCGGGTGCCGTACATCCAGACCGACGCCGCCGTCAACCCGGGCAACAGCGGCGGGCCCCTGATCAACGACAGTGCCCAGGTGATCGGCGTCAACACGGCGATTCGGCAGGCACCGGGCGGTGGCCTGAGCTTCGCCATCCCGATCAACCTGGCCCGCCAGATCGCCGCCCAGATCCTCGAGAGCGGTCGGGCCTCCCACCCCTACATCGGTGTACGCCTGCAGGCCCTCACCCCCCAGCTGGCCAGGGAAATCAATGCCACCGCCTCCAAATGCCGCCTGCCTGAGATCAACGGTGTCGTGGTGGTCGACGTGCTGAAGGGCAGCCCCGCCGAGCAAGGTGGGCTGCAGGCCTGTGATCTGATCGAGCAGGTGGGCGACAAGCGCGTCAAGAACCCCTCAGAGGTGCAGGTGGCAGTGGATGCCGGCAGGGTCGGCCAGGAGTTGACGGTTCAGGTACGACGTGGCGAGAAGCCGCTCAGCCTCACGGTCCGGCCCGCCGAGCTGCGCCGCAACAGTTGAGCCGCAACAGTTGAGCCGCTTCAGCCAGCCGCCTGCCGATCTGAGCCGAGCTGATCTGATCAGGACCAGACCAGACAAAATCGGACCTGACCTGATCAGGATCAGGATCAGGATCAGGATCAGGGTGAATACCAGAAGGCGCAGCGGCGTTGGCGGGGCTCCAGCTCCCAGCCCTGCAGTTCGTAGAAGCCAACCACATCCGGATCAGCGAACAGGCTCACCCGCTCCACCTCCATCCGCCGCAGCCGCTCGAGCACATAGGCCATCAGCTGACGACCCAGGCCGGCCCCCTGGTAGGTGGGGTGGACGGCCACGTCCCAGACGGTGGCCTCCAGCACGCCATCGCCGGTGCAGCGGGCAAAGCCCACCAGCTTGGGGAGGCGGGGATCGTGCCGCCACAGACCGACCCGCAGCAGGCTGTGCTCCAGCGCCTTGCGCACCCGCCGCAGCGGCCGGCGACTCCAGCCGACCGCATCGCAGAGACGCTCCAGCTCAAGCAGATCGATTTCCCTGTCAAAGCTCAGCACCAGCTGGAGGCGGGGATTGGCGCTCGGGCAGATCCGGTGATCGGCGCCATAGAGGCTGGAGAGGTGAGCAGTGAAATCCAAATCCAGTGGAGGGCAGCCCGGAGATCGTCTGATCCTGCCCGATCCAGGCCCGGGGGCGGTCGGGGGTTGGGGAGATCACCGGCCGATCAGCTGGCCTTGCCGCTCAGAGCGTGACAAGTCCCCGTTCCTGCAGGTCGGCCAACTGGGCGTAGAGCCCCCGGGCCGCCCGCAACTGCAGGTGACTGCCCTGCTCGATCAGCTGACCCTTGCGCAACACCAGGATGCGGTCGGCGGATTCGACCGTGGCGAGGCGATGGGCGATCACAATGGCGGTACGGGCGTGGAGCAGCCTGTCGAGATCGCGCTGCAGGGTGGCTTCGGTGGAGGGATCCATGAAAGCGGTGGCCTCGTCGAGGATCAGCACCGAAGGATTCCGGATCGCGACTCGAACAACGGAGAGCAACTGGCGCTCCCCGGAGGAGAGATTGCCGCCCCGCTCCCGCAGCTCCGTTGCCAGACCATCGGGAAGGCGGCGCAGCAGGGCCTCAAGACCGAGCTCATGGCAGAGGCGCTCGAGTTCGGCGTCGTCGATCGGGGCGTCGAGGCGGAGATTGTCTGCCACGTTGCCGCTGAACAGGAAGGTGTCCTGGAGCACCACACCCAGCCTCTGGCGCAGGGTGCCGATCGGCAACTCACGAATGTCGATGCCATCGAGCAGGATCCGCCCCTGCTGGGCCTCATAGAGCCTGCAGAGCAGGCGGATCACGGTGGTCTTGCCGGAGCCGGTGGGGCCCACCAGGGCCACGTGTTCGCCGGGGGCAATCCGAAAACTGAGGTTGGTCAGGATCGGATCGTCGGGCCGGTAGGCAAACGAGACATCCTCGAACACCACTTCGCCGGCACTGGCCCGCTCCAGGGCTGAGCGCCGCGCTGCCGGGCTGCGCTGGATATCGGCCATGCTGCTGATCTCGATCGGTTGCTCCAGAAGTTCACCAATCCGCTCCACCGCGGTGAGTCCACCCTGGATCTGGGTGAACCGTTCCGCCAGCTGACGCAAGGGGTCGAACAGCCGCTGGGAGAACAGGATGAAGGTGGTGAGGGTGCCGAGCCCCATCGAACCACTGGTGACCATCCAGCCCCCCAGGGCAATCACCAGGGCCACGGCGCTGAGGGCCACCCACTCGATGAAGGCGGAGATGGCACTGTCGTAGAAGATCGTGCCGCCCACGGCCTGGCGATAGGCATCGGTGGTGTTGGCGAAGCGGCGGCTGTTGATCGTCTCCCGCCGGAACATCTGGACCACCTCAAGGCCCTGGAGGTTCTCCTGCAGATCGGCGTTGAGCTGACTGAGCTCCTCCCGGACGCGGTAGTTGGCCTTGCGGTAGCGCCCCTGCAGCCAGAGGATGATCAGCACCACCGGGATCTGGATCACCAGCAGCAGCGCCCCGAGCTTCGGCTCGATCGTGAGCATGGTGATCGCGATCACCAGCAGGGTGACGAGGTCGGCGAGCACTCCGACGGCGCCACTGCCGAACACCTCCGCCAGGGCGTCGACGTCACTGGTCAGCCGGGTGAGCAGCTTGCCCACCGGGGTGCGGTCGTGGAAGCGGAGCGACAGATCCATGGCATGGCGGAACAGGTCGTCCCGGATCCGGGCGGTGAGCCGCTGACCCACCGCCTGCACGCTGTAGGTCTGGATTCCCTGCAGGCCCAGACGCAGCAGAACGGCGCCAAACAGCAACAGCACCAGCAGGCGGATCGCCTGGGGCACGGGCAGGTTGCTCAGCCAGGGAAGCGTGGGTTCATGGCGCAACACGGAGATGGCCTGGCCCACCAGGAGCGGCTGAACGGCGGCAGCCAGGGCCACCGGGATCAGCAGCAGCAGGGTGAGCAGCAGGCGGCGGCGATCACGGCCCAGGTAGGGAAGCAGGCGCAGCAGCCGCTGACGGTCCAGGTTGGCCATCAGGCCGTCACCGCTTGGCGGGCCGGGGGACTGGCCACAGCGATCCGATCCACAATGGACTGGAGTTCGCCCTGATCGAGCCGCAGGGCGATCGGGTGACCGATCAGGCGGGCCGTGCTTGTGAAGAGATCTTCGATGGCCACAAGGCCGTTGTCACGCAAGGTGCGTCCGGTGGCCACCAGATCGACGATCGCCTCGGACATGCCGGTGATCGGACCCAGCTCCACCGATCCGGTCAGGTGGATGAGTTCCACCGGCAGGTCGAGCTGATCGAAGAACGCTTCGGCACAACGCACGAACTTGCTGGCCACCCGGCAATGGGCGGGCAGGTCGGCAGCACGCCGGTAGCCACTGCTGGCCTTGACAGCCACCGCCATGCGACAGCCGCCGAAGCCGAGATCCAGCAGGGGCGCCACCGGCAGGCGGTGTTCCCGCAGCACATCGTCCCCGACGATGCCGAACTGGGCCTGGCCATAGGCCACATAGACCGGCACATCGGCATTGCGAACCAGCAGGGCCCGTGCCGTGCCGCAGGGGCTCGGCACCATCAGCTGGCGATTGTCGTCATCGAGCAGGGCACTGAAATCAAGGCCGGCGGCGGCAAACCGCCGAACCGAGTCTTTGAGGAGGGCACCTTTTGCCAGGGCGACGGTGATCATGGAACTGCACCGCAGATTGGACTTTAACGATGAGGAAGCCAGGGGGCGAGTGGCAGGCGGCAGAGCCGGGCGCCGGGGCCAAGCGGGCGGCGGCTCCCGCCGAGGATGTGGCAGTGGCTGTCGCCCTGGTGCCGATCCTCGACGACAACTACGTGTTCGTCCTCCATTCCAGCCACCAGGCGGTGGTGATCGATCCAGGCATTGCGGCGCCTGTGCTGAGCTGGCTGGAGCAGCGGCAGCTGGAGCTGGTGGCCGTGCTCCAGACCCACCACCATCAGGATCACATCGGTGGGACGCCAGAGCTGATGCGGCGCTGGCCCGGGGCCGCGGTGGTGGCCAGCCGCGCCGATCAGGAGCGGATTCCCTTCCAGACCCGTTCCGTTGCGGAGGGCGATGACCTCGAGCTGCTCGGCCGTCGGGTGGAGGTGCTGGAGCTGCCCGGCCACACCCGTACCCATCTGGCCTACCTGCTGCCGCCCGTGGCCGGCGGCCAGGGCGAGCTGTTCTGCGGCGACGTGTTGTTCGCTGGCGGCTGCGGCCGACTGTGCGAAGGCACGGCGGAACAGATGCACCGCTCGTTGCAGCGCCTCGCCGCTCTGCCCGACGCCACCAGGGTCTGGTGCGCCCACGAGTACACCCTGGCCAACCTGCGCTGGGCCGCCTCGGTGGCTGATGTCAGGCCAGCCGAGCAGGCTGCGGTGGCGGCCCGCCTGGCCGAAGTGAAGGAGCAGCGGCACCGCGGGGAGTGCACAATTCCCAGCACCATCGGCCTGGAGCGCCGCTCGAATCTGTTCCTGATGGCCGGGGACGCCGGGCAACTGGCGGCGCGTCGCCTGCACAAGGATCAGTGGAAAGGTTGAGGCTCAGCCCTGACTGGCAGGCTCGGCCACAGCCACCACCGACAGACCGTCGGGAAACAGCACGGCCTTCTGGGCCTCGCGGATCCGCAGCCGACAACGCTCGCCACGGCTGAACTCCTGATCGAGGGGCAGCCGCAGTCGCAGTTGCAGGGGAGGGCTGCCGGCCTGCTCCAGGTGCACCTGGATCAACCAGTCGCGGCCGAGAAACTCCCGGCCCATCACCCAGGCGTCGCCATCCGGGTCAGCCACCGGCTCAAGGGCCGTCGGGTCGAGCAACACCTCCAGTGGGCCCGAATCCCGCCCGGAGGTCATGGCCACGACGGGCTCGGCCGGCTGCAGCCAGCCCAGCGGCGTGCGCAGACGCTGGCCATCCCAGCAGGCCGGCACGAGATTTCCCTGCAGAACGAAGCGCCCGACAAAGGCGCTGGCCGGGCGACGCACCAACTCCCGGGGGCTGGCGCACTGATGGATGCGCCCCCCCTGCAGAACCGCCACCCGGTCACAGATCGCCAGGGCCTCCTCCGGATCGTGAGTCACGATCACGCCACTGGCACCGCAGCGGCTGAGCACGGCGGGGAGCTCGCTGCGCAGCCGCAGCCGCACCTCGACATCAAGATTGGAGAACGGCTCATCGAGCAGCAACAGGGAGGGGCCTGGCGCCAGGGCCCTGGCCAGGGCCAGCCGTTGCCGCTGACCGCCGGAGAGTTCGTGGGGATAGCGGTGCTCCAGGCCGCTGAGCCCGAGCAGTTCCAGCAGCCAGCGAGCCCGGCTGCGATCCTGATGGGGCTTCAGGCCAAAGCAGGTGTTGCACCAGGCATCGAGGTGGGGAAACAGGGCATAGTCCTGAAAGACCATGCCGACCCCGCGCCGCTCCGGATCAAGCCAGCGGTCGGGGCCGGCCACCTCCTGGCCCTGAATCAGAATTCTGCCGCTGGCGGGACGCTCGAATCCCGCCACCAGGCGCAGCAAGGTGGTCTTGCCGCAGCCGGAGGGGCCCAGCAATCCCACCAGTTCGCCGGGGCGAAGTGCAAAATCGATGGCTTCAAGGGTCCAGCCCTCGCCATCGGAACGGCCTGCAGCTGAGGCGATTGAGGCCCCGTCGTAGCGGTGCCAGACGTTTTCAAGCCGGACCTGGTCCCGGTGTGGCGCCTCACTCCAGAGAGGTTCCCGGCTCCTGACTGTGGGCGATCCACTTAGGCTCATCGCCTCATCTTCTCCTGTCATGGTGTCCCTGCCCGAAGCGATCCAAACGGCTTTGGCGCCGGCTCCCGTCGGCCCTTACAACCAGGCGGTCAAGGCGGGCGACCTGCTGTTCTGCTCAGGACAGATCGCCCTGGATCCGTCCACCGCGCTGATGGTTGGAGGAGGAGATGTGGAGGCGGAAACCAGGCAGGTGCTGGCCAATCTCGAAGCGGTGCTGGCGGCGGCCGGCTGCACCACCCGGCACGTGGTGCGCACAACGGTGTTCCTGGTTGACCTGGCCGACTTTGCGGCGGTGAACCAGATCTACGCCGAACACTTCGGAGCCGGAGTTTCGCCGGCCAGGGCCTGCGTGGAGGTGGCGGGCCTGCCGAAAGGGGCCAGAGTGGAGATCGACTGCATCGCCCTGCTCTCGAGCCCCTGATCAGTGGCTGTGGCAGGTTACGAAGCTCACGCTTGGTAATCAAGGTGACAGTCACCAGCTGGCACATGCCCAAGAATCGGAGGATGCACCAGCTCCCCCCATGGCGTACTCCTCCCTTGGCGTCAGGTCTGTTTTGAATGGCGGCAAAAATCGGCTCTACAGACTGGTCGATCAGCAATGCTCCCCCCATCCCGTGCTCGATGACCACTTCGAGACGATGGATGCGGCCTGGGAGGCCGCCCTGGACTGGTGGCAGGAACAGGTGGGCGCGGTGGAGCAGCCGATCGGAATCGGCATTGAAGTGAGCACCCCCCGGGGCGACTGGCGCACCCTGCGTTATCCCGGCACCTGGCCAGGCCTGATGCACTGACGGCTTTGCCGCCCGTCTCCACTCCGGTTTCACCTGCTCACCGGGTCGGGTGGTCACGATGTTTCTTGTCCATCTCTCTGCAGAGCAGGCCCCACTGCTGGCCGCAGCCGTCGCCGGTGCCTGTCGGATCGGCAATCGCTGGTCCACAGCCTTCCAGCCCCGCTTTCTCGCCCTGATCTTCCAGGAGCTGCTGGGAGTAACCCTGGATTTCGAACAGCTCGAAGCAATCGATGTGGAGGCGGCGGCTGGTCTGTTTCCCCAGCCGCAGCAGCGACGGGAGCTGGTCGAGTTGCTGGTGCTTGCCGAGATGCTGGTGAATCCAGTGCCGCCAGAGCTTGAACGGTCGATCGAACGCTGGGCGGCACGGTTGGGTGTCGATGACCGCAGCCTGGTGATGGCCCGCGATGTGGCGTTCAACAGCCGATCGCAGGCCCAGAGTGATTTCTACAGGCTCTTCTGGATGGGGGTGGAAGACCGCCAGACGGCGGGCTTTGAGCAGCTGCTGGAGCTGCATGGCCCCAAGGCCTGGACCTTCACGTTCGAGCCGGATGCGGCCCTAGCGGCCCGCTGGCGTGCCCTGGCCACAGCCCCGCCGGGGAGCCTTGGTGCTGCCGTCTGGCGGCATTACCAGACCAACAGGTTCACCACCCCCGGCGAACTGGGTGGCGCCAACGCGGCACTCGCCCATCACGACTGGCTGCATGTGCTGGGTGATTACCAGGTGGATGTGGTGGGTGAGGTGGAGAATGCCGCCTTTGGTGCCGCCAGCAGCTCAGTGCCGGGAGCCAATCTCTGGTTTCTCGGCGTGATGGCCATGTACGAAGGCGGCTTGTTCGACAGTGTGGTGGCCGGTGGGCAGCAGAACTGTGTGTCGGCGCCGGGGGTTCCTGAGCGGGTTGTGGCCGCACTCAAGCGGGGCAGGCAATGCTCCCGGGATCTCCTGGCCATCGACTATTTCACCGTGGCCGATCAACCTCTGAAGGAGCTGCAGGAAGCCTGGGGAATTGCTCCTCGCTGCTGACGAGCCGGTTCCACCCCACCCTGCCGCCACCAGCGCCCTGCTGAAGCCGGCTTGATCCCAGAGCTGGGGCGGCGGTTTCGGGCCAGGGCCACGAACAGCCGCAACCTATGATGGAAGAGGCGGGGCGTGGCGCAGCTTGGTAGCGCGGGTGCTTTGGGAGCACTAGGTCGCAGGTTCGAATCCTGTCGCCCCGATTCAGTCACTGCAAGGGTTTTCGGAGGTTCCGGAAGCCCTCTTTTTTTGCCCAAAAGGGGCAATGTACGGAAAATGTACGAATGGAAGGCTCCGTTGGCCGTTCATGGGGCTGGTTTGGGGCCTTTGTACGAGAGATGTACGAACGGCCCAGGAGCACTGCAGAGCGAGTGCTTCATCCACTCACCCGCCGTCGTTGGAGAACAGAAACCTCCCTCCCTCCGCCCTGGCAAAGAGAGAGGGGCATGGAACCTGGAATCTCATCTCAGTCCGTTTCAAGCAGGTGGGGCGAGCGAGCCGTTGCCTCGCTCATCGCCTCGTTGCATCGCCCCAAGTGATAGAGCACTGGTGAATTGGCGCAGGGGAACTTTCGCCGCCAATGGACCCCAGGCTTGAACAGGCCTGCCTTGCGCCAGCGGCACAACGTTCTCTCGCTGACCTTGAGCGCCATCCCGAGGCCACGGGCATCGAGCCATTCGCCCACCGGCACTGCCTCTGCTGCATCGTTGACTTTCCGCAAGCTCATGCTTCCCCCCGCTGTCTTTCACTGCTGACACCCAGCAGCTCGCAGGCCTGTGCGGTGGTCATCCAGACCCGCCCTGGTGTTGTCTGCGTCATGGCATCAGAGGACCAGGACCGTGCGTGGCGGTGCTGTTCGGCTGGCTTGGAACTGGCCTGGGCGGCACCGGCCCGGCGAGCACCAGCAGCACGGTGGTGAGCTGAAACAGCAGCAGCAGCCAGACCAGCCGGTGCAGGTATCGGAGGTTGGTGATCGTCACCAGGGTGTGACGCGGCTGCCTGCGGCAGAAGCGCGGCAGCTGGGGCCGGCGTGGTTCGGAGCTGCGGGTCATCAGAACGGCACCCCGTCGTCGCCGAACTCATCACCAAAGTCATCCATCTCGCCGATGGGAATGGCGCGCTGCTGGCGTTCGCTGGCCTGATCGTCGCGGTAGGCCTGCTCGGCCGCCTCGATCCAGCCCACGTCCGTGCCCTCGCTCAAGCTGATCGGCCCGTAGAAGCCGATGGTGACGTTGCGCGGCACCGCATCGGCTTCCGCCTGGGTCTCGATCTTGCTGCCCTTGGGGTTGCCGTCCTGGTCGTACTGCTGGGCCCAGCGGGTGGCCAGGGTGAGCTGATCGCCGACGTTGAGCTTGCCCTTGCGGTGCCCCTTGCGCGCCTCGATCCAGTCGCCGAAACCCTTGGCCTTGAGGATCACCCGCACCCGATCGCCGGCTGCCGGCACCGCCGCCTCATCGCCGAGCTTGGCCTCCATCGAGGTGCCGGGCATGGCGACGCAGTGGATGACGATCTCCTGCTTGACCTTGGGGTTTCCCTGCCGGTCCTTGCCGTTGGGGATCGGCTCCATCTCGCCGCTGGCCAGGTTCTTGCGCAGCCGGTCGCGCTGCTCGGTGCGCACGATCGCCAGCGTCGCCACTTCCCCGAAGCGTTGCTGACGGATCACAGGTGCGCCGATGCGAGCGCCGTCGTTCAGTTCAATCGCCATGGCTCTGTTGGGGGTTGGTGTTGAGGGGAGGGAGGGGTTCAAGGCCGGCACCGAGCCGCATCAGGTGATGGGCGGCGCCGCTGATCGATAGGCCGTGCTGCTGGCGCAGTTGTTGCAGGGCCTGCCAGACATCGCTGCGGACCTTGGACTGCAGGTAGTGGCCCCCATCCGGGGCCCTGGGCTGCTCGTGCTGGCGGTGGCCGTAGGCGATGCGGCGGAGTGGTGGTTCAGCCATCGGCGAGCCAGCCATGGGGATCGCTGGCCTGGCAGCGGCAGTCGGGCACCCTCACCAGTTGCAGCTCATCGATGGCGGCCTGTAGGGCCGGGCACGACTGGACAAGGGCGGCAGCGCGGGTGGGCCAGAGGCAGTGCCAGGCCAGCTCAGGCGCCTGCGTCCAGACCGGCTCCTGGTTGCGGATGGTCCTCAGCAACAGGCCACTGCCGCGCTGGCCGAGCCTCCAGCGCGGGCTCGCAACAACTCTCGACGGCCCGCGCCAGCCAGCGCAGCAAGTGAATCTCACTGGCCCGGCGCATGAGCCCATGAATGCGGCCATCTGGCACATCGCGGTAGTAGCGAGCGGCCAGTTCCCTCTGACGCTGATCGGCAACGGCCCAGAGCAGGTGAGCGGCATGGCGCAGCTGCAGGGTCTGCTCATGACGGCACCCCCGCGAGTTCCCGCTCGAAGCGGTCGATGAAGTCGGCATGGCGGCGCTGGGTGACGCGATCGGTGATGGTGCGGGCGGTGCTGGGCACCTGAAACTGGGCGCGGAAGGCGATGGTGAAGCGCTTCCAGATCTCCTTGTCGCTGCGGGCCATGGCCTTGAGCATCGCGGTGAGGGTGGCGATCTCCTGGGGCTCCAGCGGTTCAAGGTCCAGCGGGTCGTGCTCCGGCTGAACCGGGGTTGTCGCGGCCACCGGCGGCGGGGCCGGCTCCTGTTCGGGCTCCTCAACAGCGGCGTCTTGCTGCGGGGCGGGATCGCTGGGACTGGGCTGTGGCTCTCCGGCATCGACGGCCGCAGAAATCGAAACAGCGGTAGCTGCCCCGGCCTTGCTGGGCTGAGCCTGTTGTTGCACAGGAATGCCAAGCAGGCCCGCCAGCAGGCGTGCGCTCAGGGCGAAGTCCGCGTCATAGGCGCTGGTTTCAGCGCTCAGCTGGGCGCCGTCCTTGTGCATCAGTACGACCACGGTGCCCTCGCCGTTGCTCTGCACCGAGAAGCTGAAGCCCATCGCGAAGGCCGGCTTAGCGGCGGTGACCACGGCCGCCAGGGAGAAGTCCGTGGCTGGTTTGAGATCGGCCTGGAAGCTGGAGAGCGCTTCTGCCAGCACGCACTCAGCCTGCCACTGGCGCTCGTGGGGGCTGACGTGCTCGCCGAGCAGCGGCGGGCCGGTGGAGGGGGTGGCGTCCATGGGGCGTGGGGCGGGACCGTCGCCCGCATGGCCCGGATCTTAGGGGCTCGCTAATGCGGGGTGCAAGTCTTCCTCAGAATTCCGAGGCTGCTGTGGGTTTGGCTTTGCTCCGGCTCCCCATGCCTTTGCTGCTGCGGCCCCTGGGCTTGGCCGCTTCCGGCGGGCCGCCAGCGGGTTCGGCAGCGCCGGCCGCTGGCGGCAGGGTTTCGAGCCAGGTGTGGATCCAGCGCTCGGGCAGCCACTCGCCGTCCCACAGCTCCTTGAGCTGCTCGGGCTCGTAGTCGCCAAACGAGGTGAGTACCGTGCGCAACTGCTTGCGCAGAGGGAGCGGTGCCTGGCGGGCGATCTCCTGCACCGCCTCGAAGGCATCGAGGTCGCGCTCGTCGACGGCGCTGCTCACCAGCTCGCGCCAGGTCTGGCTAAGGGCCCTTGCCTCTTTGAGCGCCACGGACGGCGCCTCGGGTCTGGGCTTTGGCTGGAAAGCTGTTGGCACCGGCCGCAGGCCGACGTAGCAACTCCACAGCTCAATCGGTCCCCAGAGGGTGCCGTCGTCATCGACGATCGCCGTGGCGCCGTTGAGCTTGTCTTTGAGGGCCTGGGTTTTGAGACGACTCCAATCCTCCTCAGCGATGCGGCGGTTGACTTCGGCGAGCTGGAAGAAGGCGGGCCGGCGCAGCTCACCGGCTTTGCCCTGCTCGATCGCGCTGAGGTTGCCGTAGCTGATCGCCGAGAAGCCGGCCTCCTTGCCCCAGTCAGCAACGGTGTATTGGGTCCAGCCGTTGCGCTCCCGCCACAACCGCAGCATGCGCCCGAAGGCCAGGCGAGCCTCGGCCTGACGTGCCTCGATCTGGGCGAAGGATTCGGCCATGCCTCACAAGGCTGAGGTTCGTTAGCGGCACGCTAAGGCATGGGACGGGGCCTGCCCAGCGATCACAAGCCAGTACATGGACGGCAGATGTATCGCCATATTTGAATTTGCCTCGGCCTTGCGAGGACGGGCCAAACGGGATACGGTTCAGCTCCCAGCGCTGCCGAGTCGTGCGTCCCCTTGCCGTGCGCCTGCCCCCTGAGCTGATCCACTGGCTCGACGCCCACCGCGGCGGCGAGGCCCGCACCACCTTCCTGCGGTCGATCCTGCGCGATCACATTCGCCGTCAGAGCAGGAGCAAACCCCGCGCACACGCCGCCGCCCCACAACGGCACACGCCACTGCTCTGAACCCTCCCACCTTCAGGCCCTGCGCTGATGCCCCTGCCTGCCCAGCTGATCGAGAGCCTGCAGGCGATCGATTCCGACTGGGCGCTGCTGCCGATCGATGGCCGTAAACGACCGGTCGATCCGCTCAGCGGTGAGCCGTTGCTGGCCTGGGGCAACAGCGGTCTCGACCTCGAAGCGATCACCGCCCTGGCTGATAACCCCCACGTCCATGCCGTCGGAGTGCTGCTCGGTCCGGCCTCCGGTGTACTGGCACTCGACTTCGATGGACGCGGTGCCGCCGCCTGCTTCCGCCGCATCTACGGCCGCTCGCACCGTGACCTGCCGCCCACCGTTGGCTGGTCGTCGGGGCTGCCCCATCGCGGCCAACTTGTCTTCCGGGTGCCATTGGAGGGCTGGGACCTGCTGCGGGGCCGGCGCCACTGGACCGGTGCTGCCCAGGCCGGCAAGGCCCGAACGGTCTTCGAGTTGCGCTGGGCGGGCCACCAATCGGTGATCGCCGGCGTCCACCCCGAGACGGGCCGCTACCGCTGGATGCAGGGCCGCTCTCCCGATCAGGTGTCGGTGGCTGAGGCACCGGAATGGCTGCTGGAGCCGCTCTACAAGCAGCCCGATGAACCGGTCTGCGGCGACTACGCCCCCACGGCAGCGGATGTGCCCCGAGCCCTGGAGCTGCTCCAGCACATCCCTCCTCTGGAGGACTACGAGGGCTGGCTCACGGTCGGCATGGCCCTCCATTCGGTCGATCCCGGCCTGCTGGCTGCCTGGGTGGAGTGGTCACGCGGCTGCGCCGGGTTCGATGAGGCCGAGTGCCTGGCCAAGTGGCGCTCCTTCAAGGGCCGTGGCGTCACGATCGGCAGCCTTCACCACCATGCCGCCGCTGCTGGTTACCAGTACCTGTGGCCGGCTGGCGACGGGCCGCGGGGTGATGCGCTGGCACCCGGGGCCCCTGCTGTTGGACCCCAGCAGCATCCCGAACCAGTCCGCGATGCAGTGATCGCCGGGCTGCTGGAGCAATTGCTGGATCTGCTGCTTGAAACCCGCGACACCTGGGCGCAGGAGCAGGCGATTCGCTCCGCCCTCTGGAGCCTTGGGGTGACGGGTCAGGCGATCGACGAGCGGATCTATTACGCCCTGGCCCACCGCTGGGAGCTGCCGCTGCAGAACTCCCACAACGGCGGCTGCCGCAACCGCCGCCTCAGCGATCCGATCACCTCGCCCGCAGAAGACCTGCTGCCGGGCTTCTTGCTCTGGCGCCGCGATCACCTGCTCTTTGGCGCCGGCGGCAGCGGCAAGACCATGGCGGCGGCAGCCATGGCGGTCTGCTGCATCAAGGGCCTCCCCTTCCTCGACCAGGAGATCCCGCCTTCGAGGAACGGGCGGGTGCTGTGGATCGGCACCGATGGCGGCGAGGGCGCCCGGGCGATGGTGCGCGAGTACCTGGAGGACCTCGGCTGCGCCGAGGACCCTTGCGTGGATGAGCAGCTGACGATCTGGGCGGCTGAGCCGGCCGATGGGCTGCCCTCCTGGTGCTGCAGCCCCTCCGGCCTGCAGGAGCTGCGCCTGGAACTGGCCGGTGGCGGTTACGCCCTGGTGGTGATCGATTCGCTCAAGGCGGTGCTGGAGCTCGCCGGAATCAACTTCGGCATCGGCCCGGTCGGCACCTTGCTGCGCTTGTTGCAGGCGCTGGTGTGTCGTCACTGCTCCCTGCTCTGGCTGCACCACCCGGCTGGAGGCAAGAGTGCCGGCAAGGGGCTGCAGGCCGCCGCCGGCAGCCAGAACATCAATCAAATTCCCTCGGCAGTCCATCAGCTCACCCGCAAGCTCGAGGACCGGGGGCCCTGCAATGTCTGGAGTGTCCACAAGCTGCGCGGCAGCCCGGCGCGGGAGTTCAGCTACCGCCTCTCAGAAGACGGCTTTGTGATCAGCGAAGGCTTCATTACCCGCAACTGCCGCGTCGCGGTGCTCGATGCCATCGAACTGCGGCAGGCGGGCGGCTTGCCGACCAGCACCGCCTACCTGTGCACCGATCTCGGCGGCTTCCAGGAGGGCTCGGTGCGCAACAACCTGACCTGGCTGCGCAAGCGGGGGCTGGTGCGCAAGTCGGGTCTGGCCTGGCGGTTGAGCCCGCAGGGCCAGAAGCTGCTGGAGCTGACGCGTCAGGGCGGTTCTGAACAGCAGATCTGGGCGGCATGAACCAGCCAGATCTCCGCCAAATCTCAGTGCTTGATCGCATCGCCCTGTGTGTGTCCCCCTTCTATAAAATGAAAAAGTGATTTTTTCTCTCTAAAGCACTGCAGTGCAATGGTTCTCAGCGATCAAAATGGATGAAAAAGCCGTGAAAAGCTGTGAAAACGTCGTGAAACCAGATTCGCAGCAGCTTTTTCACGGCCATTCCCGCTGTTTTCATCGATTTCATTCCTTGTAACGACCTGCGGTGCAGTCGATCTGCCGGAATTTTTCACGAATTCACTCCCTCACGTGTATCCCCCCCCCTCCCCCCGCCGGCATGACGACCACCCACTGGCTTGAACCGATCGCCGGTTTGCAACGCCTCGACCCGCAGCACACCTACTGGCTGGACGATCACCTCTTCCCGGTCTCGATCACCGGTGTGCTGCAGGTGGCCAAGTCCAGCTATGCCCTGGGCCGCATCGAGGCAAGCCGCTCGGTGTGGGAGCCGCGCGGCAACACCTGCCACCAGGCCCTGGAGCACTTCCTCACGGGCCGCATACGGCCTGATGCTCACCCAGCCGAGGAAAACGATCAGGGAGACACCCCGAGCGGGGCGGAGGTTGATTTCGAGGCCTACCGGGAGTGGATCGAGCCGTTGATCGAGCATGAGCGCTGGGGAGCGGTGGAGGTGATCGCCTCGGAGCGCCCCACCTGCTGCCTGGTGCGCAATGTGGCTGGCACCTACGACACCGCCTACATCGACCCACAGCTCCCGCCAGCTGCGGAGCGACCAGCGGGGGTGAGCGGCCCAGCGCGGGTGCTGGCCGATCTCAAGAGCCTCACGGCCAGCGGCAGCACCTATTGCACCCGCGCCCAGATCGGCGGCTACCTGGCTCTGGAATGGAGCCAGGGCCACTGGTTCGACTACGGGCAGACGATCTGGAGCCGGCCGGGGCGGACCCAGTTCTCGCCCCCCTATCCCCGGCGCGAGTGCCTGGCGGCCTGGGCCGCGGTCTGGGCCCAGTACGTGGCGACCCACCGCCCCTTCTGAGCCCACAAGACTCGGCATCCCGAGGCATGTACTTGCGGCTTGCGTTGTCGGGTCGCTACGGTGCCTTGCAAGCCAGGGTGCGCCTGGTTCCGTTGTTCGCCCGGCGAGCGTCATGGTCTACGGCCCCGTTCTTGAGCCCGCCTCCGCTGCCGTCCCCGAGGCTGTCGCTCTGGCGGAGCCCATTGATCTGGATGTCCTGCTCGATCGCATCACCCAGCTGAAGGCCGCTCAGAAGGAGATCGAAACCGAACTGACCTCACTGCTGGATCAGCTCCATGGCGTCTTCGAGGACGGCGAGCTGGACGCCTCTTTTTCCCACAACGACTTCAGCTTCTGCTGGTCGCCCGGCCGCGCTTCCTACGCCTATCCCGAGCCGCTGCGGCTGCAGGAGCAGAGCCTCAAGCAGGCCCAGAAATCAGCGATCGAATCCGGCGCCGCCACCGTTCAGCACGGCAACCCCTTCTGGACGATCAAGGCCCCCAGGCCCATCTGATCGTTCACCCATGGCGAACGCTCAGAAGCGCAAGGGGGATTCAGCCGAGCGGGAGGCGGCCCAGCTGATCGCCGCCTTGCTGGCGCTGCCGGCACGGCGCAAGCTCGGGGCCGGTCGCACCAATGGCGCCGGCGGAGACACCGGTGACATCGAGGGCGTTCCTGGCCATGTGATTCAGGTCGCCAGCTGGGCCAATGTCGCGGCCGCCGCCCGGCTCAAACCGGCCGAGGCGCAGCTGCAGGCCATCAATGCAGCCCTGCCGTTCGCGGCGAGCTGGGTGCGCTTCCGCGGCGGCACCTGGCGGATCGTGCTCACCCCGGAGCAGTGGGCGGCCTACGTCCGCTGCGCCCTCCTGAGCGGCCTCGATGACGCCTGATTCGCATCGCCCTCGCCTGGGGAAGGGAGCTCTCTGGGGAGCGCCCGAGCTGGTTGCCGAGGGAGTTGAAGCGCTGCGCGACGCGGCACCTCACCAGGACGAAGATGGCACCCCTTGCTTCCGGGGCGACGGCCCTGCGCCACGCGCCTCCAGGCGTGGTGTGGCCACCCGCTTTCCCCATCAGACTCTGCCGCCGCGTGCCTCGGTGGCGGAGGTGGAGCGCCGCATCGCCGAGGCCCAGCTCTGGATTGCCCAGCGGCTGCCACTCAGCCTGGTGCGGGCAAATGCGGCCAATTCCTGGGGGGTGAGCAACACCCGCACGATCAATCGTTACCTGGATCTGGGCCGCAAGCGGATGGTGGCCGAGCTGATCAACAACCGCCTGGAGCACCAGGCGCAGCACATCTACGCCCTCTATGACTGCGCCCGCCGGGCGATGGATGCTGATCAGTTCTCCGCTGCCGTCGGTGCCTTGCGAGTGATTGCCGAGATCGGTGGCCTGCTGCGGGCGCCAATCAAGCCGCCGGAGGCGAAGTAAGCCATGGGCCCAACCACCGGCATGCTGGCGACCGGAGCGCCCCGCCCTCCCAAGGCTGAGCCTGCCTCGGCAGGGATGTTCAGCGGCGGCGGCCTGCTCCACTCCCCGCAGCACGGCGACCCCTGGGGTGATCTCGGCCTGCTGGGTGCTCCCGATCCCGCCCTGGCCCGCTCCAGCGCGGCGCCACTGAGCTTCCGGGAGTTCATCGCTGAGGCCTACCCCCGCTACGGCTTCCACCGCTGGGCGGTGGTGCTGATTGCTCTGCTGCAGGCGATCGCCGATGGCCAGCTCTCGCGCCTGATCGTCACCTGCCCGCCGCGGCTGGGGAAATCACTGCTGGTTTCCAAGCTCTTCCCCGCCTACTTCATCTACCGCCACCCGCACCTGTTCGCGGCCATCGCCAGTTACAGCGGCGAGCTGGCCTATGCCCACTCCCGCGAGGCCCGGCACTTCTACCGGGTGACGGGAAATCTGCTGTCGAAGGATTCAGCAGCTGTTGGCAACTGGCTCACCCCGCAGCGCGGCGGTTGCATCGCGGCTGGCGTTGATGGACCATTCACCGGCAAGGGCTATTCGCTCGGCATCATCGACGACCCCTACAAGGGTCCGGCCGATGCCGGCTCTGTTCGGGTAAGGGCGCGCATCGAGGACTGGCTCAAGGCCGTCTGGTTCACCCGAGCTGAGCCCCAGTTCATTGACGCCGGCGCTGGCGCCCTGCAGCGCAATCTTTCGGCTCAGGTGATCGTGCTCACCCGCTGGGATCACGAGGACGTGATCGGGTGGCTGATGGCCCAGGAAAGCGGCGATGCCCCGCAGGAGTGGCATGTGCTCAACCTCCCGGCGATTGCCGAGCACCGCGCCGATCGGCAGAGCTTCCCGGCCTCCTGCACCGTCGAGCCGGACTGGCGTAAACCTGGCGAGGCGCTCTGCCCCGAACGCTTCCCGCTTTCCGAGCTGCTCAAGATCCGCACCCGGGTCGGGTCGTTCTGGTGGAACGCCCTCTTTCAGCAGCGCCCCTCGCCGATGCAGGGCGCCATCTTCCAGCGCGCCTGGATCAAGCCACCGTTCCCGCGCGAGCAGCCGCGCCGCTTCTCGCCCTTGGTGCTCTCCTGCGACCTCTCCTTCAAGGGGGAGGAGCACAACGATCACTGCGGCTTCGTGCTGATGGGCCTGCTGCTCCCTGATCGCCCACCGCAGGATCCTCGGCTGCCTCCCCAGTCGGCGCCGCAGCAGCTCGAGCTGGAGGTGATCTGGGCGGCCCGCCACCACTTCGATCTGCCGCAGACGATCCGCTTCTTGCTCTCCACCCTCGCGGCGCTCGACGCCCAGGGGCTTCGCCCCCATGCGGTGCTGATCGAGGACGCGGCCAATGGCCCGGCCGTGCAGCAGACCCTCAAGCGCAAGGTGCCGGGCCTGTTGCCGATTCCCGCTCGCGGCAGCAAGGAATCCCGTGCCCATGCCGTCGCCCCGCTGCTGGAAGCAGGCCAGGTGCGTTTCCACCACCGTGCTGCCCCGTTGATCGAGGAGCTGCCGCGCTTCCCCAAGGGCACCAAGGATCTGGTCGATGCCTTCGGTCATGGGGCCCTGTGGCTGGAGACGCGCTACTGGCGCGGCCTGGGTATCAAGCGCGATCCGCTGCCGATGCTTCTTTCTCGGTGACGCGGTGGCCCAGCTCCTCCTGCCGCTGCTCGCGTCCGCCACCGATGTTGTTGTCCCTTCGCCCAGGCCCCTACGGCGCCGGCGACGGCTCCCTTGCGTACATCTGCAGCTCGTCTTTGCCTTCCCCTACCAGCCGCCTCCTCAGACGCCACGCAAGCCAAGGCGTCAGCGGCCCGAGCACCCTCAGGCGGCGGTGCATCGGCTCGCCCTGGCTCACGTGGACCTGGCCGACAAGATCGCCGGCAACTTCGCTCGGCGCACCACCCATCCCTTTGACGACCTCCGTCAACTCGCGGTGATCGGTCTGCTGAAGGCGGCCGCCCGCTTCGATGGCAGGGGTGGGCGCTCGTTTCGCGCCTACGCCCGTACCTATGCCAATGGCGAGATCACCCACTACCTGCGTGACCACGGCTTTGCGATCAAGGTGCCGCCGTCCTGGCGTGATCTCTACGCCAGTGGTCAGAAACTGTTGTGCCAAGGAACCCCGCCAGCCGAGTTACCAGAGCGGCTGCGCGTCACGTCGGAGCGGTGGGCAGAGATCAGCGTCGCCTGCAGCGTGCGGCTCGTGGGGCTGCCACAGGAAACCTGAGGTAACTTTTTGGAAATGCCCAAGATCAGCGGCGGGAGCACCTTTGCTGACCCATCAAGCATGCTTGGTCCCGCCCGCTAGTTTTTGATGATGGGCTTCACAAGAGTGTCATTGCTTCAAGAGATGCAAAAGCCATTCGGCAAGATTGCCCTGACATTTCCATTCGAGAGACGTTCGATACCAACTCCACGGCGTGGGATGTCCAGCGTGTAGTAGCCCCAAATGTCGCTAACTGGTATGTCAATTGCATCAGCAAGTTCTTGATCTGAAACACCATCAGGATGAGCGGCGAGAAGCGTTAGGATTGCCCGGGCATACTTAGTGCCAAGCTTGAAGGGCGATAACTTAGATAAGTCTGGGCATAGGTCGTTGGGAGCCGCTTCGCGGATGATGCCAGGAGTGTCGTATGCCATCGGCCTGTCGTGGTGATTTTGCAATGGAAGTCATCTCCCGTCCATAGAACCTAGCATTTTCAGGGCCGAATCAATGCCGAGAATGTGTTCATCGGCAATGTCAAGGATACGCGCAAGAGAATCAAAGTGTGTCTAGACGAGGAGCTCGACATCGGCATTTTCAGTGTGTTCCATTCTGCCCTCTCAGGGCTCTCATGTGAAGACCAAGGCTGCCCTTGAGTGGCAGGCAAGGAGTAAAATGCGACGGCAGAGAAACTATGGAGGCCTGTCCACAAGAGGAGTTTGTTAGGCTCCTGATGAGTACATCTTTGATTGATTGTCTAGTAGTTTTCGAAGGCTCTCTAGGGAAAGTTGAGCATCGCGGCGACGATGAATCATACGGTGACAATTAGCGCATAGTACAGTCATGTCAGTAAGTGGATTAACGGCTCGAGATTCTCCGAGTGAGGACACTGGAACCAAATGATGAACTTCGATGAAATCAGCGCCATGGGCACCGTAAGTCAATGAGAAGTCAAACCCACACGCTTTACAGGACGTGCCGTGGTAATGCAATGCGGCTGCGCGAAGATGGGCTTTTCGTTCGTAATGCGCGACAAGTCGTACTGTTCGTTCTCCTTCCCATCCCTCAACCTCTTCCTCCGCTGCCCTCAGATCAAATTCAATAGTCTTGACGAGCTCTTGCGAGGGACCGACATCAGCCTGTGCAAGTTCCTTTCTATTGGGCGAACGATCGTCAATCAGTGGCCACTGTTCTAGAGCCTCAGCGATGATGATGTCTTTGTCGGCCCTTCCCGCCTTTAGTTGAGTGGCAACATACTCACATCGCTTGGCAAGGCTAAGATTGTTGCCTTGTATCGACTTCGTGCGCTGAAAGTGCCAGATCGCTTTGCTCAATTGCTCAGTACGTCCTTTCAGCGAGAAATGATGCAGCTTTGTAAACTCGGCGGCGCCGAAACCGTACTGCTGCATGGTTTCTAGGTAGTCAACTAGTTCAGTCGGACTCATTGCAAAAGCAGAGAACGGAGACAGAGGAATCTAACGCTTGCCATCATCTGACTGCCGAAATCCATGAAGATCAAGAATGAGCATTTGGTGGCGGCTCAGGTGAATGGCATTGTTAGCCGATTTCCCGCCAGCGTCACAAACCAGCTGGTCAGGCCTGTGGACATCCCGATTCACGACATTATTCTTTGTCCAATCTCTTCGCTTGCATGGAACGGAAAGACATACTCTAGATACTGTGTAGCATCTAGGGTGTGATGCTGTGATTGAACCGAGAGACCAGCAATTGGCCATTTGCCACATGTTCAATGATAAAATCACCTAGAAAGACTGTGCGACCATTTAATTTATTAGGGCTTACCAGTCCCAGACTTGCATAGTCCATTTAGTTCCGCAGGCACCACCAAATATGGTTTTTATCTTGGGTGTATTTTGTGTTGTTGCTTCTTCTTCGGGCTTCTTGGCCTTAGGGCGTGGCCTGCTCTTAGTAGGCTTAATGGATGTTGCCTTAACCGCGGTCACTTTTCTTCTCTTTGCTGCACTGGCGGCGACGCCCTTGGCTCTTGCGGCTGCTGTGAATCCTGTTGCTCTCCACCCCTTTTTTCGTCTTGACTGCATGCCCATTAACTTGCTCCATGAGGTTGCAATTGTAATGGGCTAGCTGTATTGTCTGCAATTGGACAGCTTTGACCCTTGCATCGACTAGCTTATACCGGAAGAAAAGGATCGAAACTGAGGCAACCCCAATTCGGCTAACAATGATTGGGCAGATCCGTGAACCCCCCCCCTGAATGCTCATCATCCAACCGCATAAAATTCAATTGCCCTGTCTTGTAGGAGCATAGATCCATTTCTTGCCAACTGTTCACAGAGAACTATGTGGCTTGTTCTTATCTTTAGCCGGCTCTGAGAACCAACTGTTCCTCAGGTTACAAAAGGTCGGCTGGGCTTCGAAAACCGAGTGCGCTGGTTCAGTTCATGGCTGTAAATCATGGTCGTGGCACGTTCTAGTTTAGCGATGCCCTGGTAACCAACATCGCCGTAGACCACCTGCTCATCACCATGCAGCAGGTCGGCTGCTGGGGTGAGGACGTGCACGTTGGCAGCGGTGGTAACGACTGAGTGGATGAGGCCTGAGTCCTTGTCGACGCCGATATGCACTTTCATTCCGTAGTACCACTGGTTGCCTTTCTTGGTCTGGTGCATTTCCGGATCCCGCTTGCCAGCGTTGTTTTTGGTGGAGCAGGGCGCCGCGATCAAGATGGCATCCACAATCGTGCCCTGCCGCATCGTCATGCCCCGCTCGCCAAGGTGCGCCTTGACGGTCTCAAAGATCTGCTCACCCAGACCGTGCTTCTCCAGCAGGTGGCGGAAGGACAAGATCGTGGTCTCATCCGGGATCCGGTCGCTGATCAGATCAATGCCAGCAAAGCGGCGCATGGTGTGGGCCGCAATCAGGGCCTCTTCCATCGCCGGATCGCTGAGTGAATACCACTGCTGCAAGAGGTGAATCCGCAGCATTGTGCCCAGCGGGTACGGGGGCCTCCCACCCTTCTCACTGGCTTTGGGGTAGTGGGGCTCGATCAGCTAGAGCAATGCCTGCCAGGGCACCACCGCATCCATCTCCGCCAGGAGCTTCTCCCGCTTGGTCTGCCTCTTGGTAGTGGTCTGCTCGTAATCAGAGAAGCCGAGCCGTTTGCCGCTCATCAGCCCTGTCCTGATCTGCGATCACATGCCTATTGTCCCGCAAATGGGCTGGGTTTTCCAGAGCTTCCCTAGTTGGTTTTGCTAGGTTGTCATGCGGCTGCCATTTCATCGGTCTCTTCTTCAAGCTCGATTGCAAGTGACTATGCCTAAGCCTTCCCAGCCTGTAATTAGCGCTCATCGGTTAAAGACTTTACTCGAATCGCGTTTTATACACTTTATTCGCTAGCGAGTTTTCAGCTAATTAACTCCTAGAGGCAAGCACATGTATTTATGAAAATACTACTCGCTACCAGCGCCACGTTGCTCCTGGCGGCCCAAGCTGCTCATACGTCACCGACATCCTCGGCAGAGCTGACTTGTACCCGGGGCGACGAACTAGACCATGTCGGAATAGTTTACAACCCGTCTGGCCAAGTAACAATTGTGTGGTCTGATGGCTCCGTGAACTCGTTCAAGCCCGACTACAATTCAGACCCCATTGATTCACAAGGGCGTCTATTTTATGATCAATCTGGTCGCCCTTGGCGATGGATCACCCCTTCAGGACGCGGTCATGCGGACACTTGGAAGCCTGTTCATGGTGGTGAACCTATTCGATGCTGGGGTCGATAATTTACAGAACTCTGCTTCGTAGCTATCAGCACCTACCTGCGCGTACACCCTGGGCTCTGCCGTGATCACCGACCGCCGGCCAGTCGCGATTCGGACGAAGGCTATTCCCGTGGATGGCAACCTGCCGGCGGTCAGCAGTTCCCCCTGCTGTGGCCTGGGGCAGAAGTGGGAGACCAGGCTGGATCTGCAGGTCATTCCATCGACACCGCTGACCACAAGCAGCGATCTTCCGGAACAGTTCAGGGAAGCATGGGGATGCAGTTCGCTCTCACGGGCATCCGGGCCTTCATGCGGGGCTGAGCTATCGATGAAAGAAGAATTGAACCTGAGCTCGAATCGTCACATCCCCTAAGTGACCGAGCAATTCTTGATCGTGCGAATGTCCTGGCTGCCCTGCAGTAGTTGGGGGGAAAGCGGGTAGCGCCACTTCATTTCGTTTCAAACAGGCACTGGGGCACCCCCCTGTGGCAATAGCTCCCAGCAGCACCAATCCCTTGGCCTCCAGGAGTCGCAACCGATCCCGCAACAAGTGGCTGCCGCTCTCCCCGAACGAGCAGCAGGCCCGCGGTGCCGCCAAGGGCGCTCCGCTGCTGGAGCCCTGGCGCGAGCACAACACCCTGCGTGGCCTGCGCGATCGGTTGCAGCTGGCCTTCGACTGCTGGAACCTGCTTGATGCCCCTGACGGCACCAGCCGCCGCTCGGTCTACCTCCCCCCTGGCGTCAAGGAGCCGGATTCCTCGTACCGCAATCGGATCGAGAACGCCCGGCCCACGGGCTTTTTCCGTGATGCGCTGCGCACCTACGCCGGGATGCTCTCTTTCCTGCACTGGCAGGCGTTGCCGCCCTCGTTGCAGGCAGTGATCGGTGATGTGGATGGACGCGGCACTGATCTTGGGGTGTTCCTGTTCATCGCTGATCTGTTGGTGCTGCGCGATGGTGGCTGTCTGATCCTGGTGCTCCCGCCCGAGCACCGCTGGCCCTCAGAAGGGCACAGACTTGATGCCCTGCGCCGTGGCGATCGGCTGTCGCTGCCTCGGCTGGCCCTGGTGCCCCGTGCTGATTTCCTCGACTGGCAACTCCCCAATCCCAACGGTCTGCCGGTGCGGGTGGCCTGGCGGGTGGACGTTCACAACCCGATCAGACCCGACCACTTTGGGGGGGTGCCGGTTCACTACCTCACGCCCAACAACACGCCGGCCTACGACCTCTCCAACTGGACCTACAGGGTGGCGGAGCTGGCTGCCGAGGGTCTGCGCTTTGCGGCCTACGCGGCCGTGCCGTCGACCTCGGCTTCCAGCGGCTATCAGGCTGAGCCGCTCGGGCCGGCCGTGCTGCTGGAGGGCCAGCACACCATGCCCTGCGTCTGGTATGCCGCCGATGGTGCTGCCTTTGGGGAAGGCGATCTGCCTCACCTGGGTCTGGCCAACCAGTACCTCACCCACTACCGGCTCAAGAGCGAATACGAGGACCTTCTCTCTCGCTGCGCCCTGCCGGTGGGTGTGCGCAGCGGTCTGGTGGATCAGTACGGCTTCCAGCGCAGCGAGGACGGCGAACCCCGCCCTCCCGAGCAGCTCGTGCTCTCCACCTCCACCTTCATGGACCTGCCGGAGGGGGCGGACTTCAACTGGAAGGAGATCCGCGCCCGCTCGCTCGCCGAGCACCGCGCCTACCTGACCCTGCTGGATGAAACCATGCGCCGTGATGCGCTGGTGCCGACCCAGAACCGTGGCGCAGGCCGCAGCGAAACCGAGATTTCGCTCACCGCCGGCCAGGCCTACGCCCTGCTCCAGTCGCTCGCCACCCAGAAGACCTCGGTGTTTGAGAACGTGCTGGCGCACTGGTGCTCACTCACCGGCGACAGCCTGATGCCAGGCGCCGGTCTGGCGCTCACCGTGACGCCGCTCACCCCGCCGCTGCGGCCCCAACCGACGGTGGGCGAGTGGCTCACGCTGCATGAACGCGGTGTGATCAGCACTGCCGAGCTGCGTCACCAGCTGTCGCTGGCTGCCGCTCCGGGTGTGGTCAACCCGATCAGCGGCTCGGCAACCGAATCGTTCACGGTGCCCACGGCTGAGCTGAACTGATGAGCGGCTCACCTGCCAATCCCAATGCCTGGCGCCCGTCGGATCTGGAAGCGATCCGACGCGCCCTTCTGATCCCTGTCACCGCCCCTGCTCTGCGCGCCATCAATGACGCCATGGCCCAGCTGGAGCGCAGCTACCCCGAGGCGATCCCCGCCGCCAAGGCCTCGCTCAATGCGATCGCCGTGATCGACGCGGGCCTGGCTGCTGGCGGCACGCCCGCCGAGCCGTTCGTGATCAAGACCACCCGCAAGGCCGCTGCAGGACCGGTTCCTGTCGAGCTTCCCAAGAAGAAACTCGATGTGATCGAGTACGCCACCGAGCTGCTGATGGAGGAGGTGTCGACGGAATACGCCGAACCCACCGCCAACAGCTACGGCTTCAGCATCGGCGCCCAGAGGCGCGGCCATGTGGCCAACCTGCTGCTCATCCTCCCCGGCCTGTCCTCCTGGTGCCCCCCTGCGCCGACGCCGTTCTCCGGCACCTTGATCCGCTCCTGATGAGCATCAGTCCGGTCACGGCGCTGCAGGAGGTCGCCAATGTGCGCCTGATGCTCCAGCAGCAGCAGCATCCCGGCGCCAAGGTTCCGGTGACGGTCTGCCGTCAGGTGATCGACTGCTCGATTCAGCAAACCAAGCTGATCTCCAGCCGCGACAACGGCCCCGGCATCGACACCGGCGACATCCTCTGCGAGGGCTACCTCACCCGCGCCGCCCTGCTGCCGCCCGCCACGCCCGAGTCCAATCCCTGGGACTGGTTGGCGGCCGAGCAGGCCTGGCAGAGCCCCGGCCTGCGCGCCACCTTCCAGCCGCTGGCGGTCCCACCAGCCACCGAGCCACCGCGTCTAACCACCGTTCAGGTGCCCGCCGAGGGGGTGTGCTGGCTCGGTGATCTGTCGTTGCTGCAAACGCCGGGCGTGCTGCCGCTCAGCCCTCGCGCCGTGTTTGCTGGCGCCAGCCTGCTGATGATCGGCCAGGCCTACGGGCCTGGTGGCATCGGGCTGCAGGTGCAGCCGGAGCTGGGTGAGGCGATCAGCTTTGCGCTCAAGCCCAACCGCGTGCTGGTGATCGAAACCGGCGACAGCTTGAACCTGATCGCCGAGCGCTATGGCACCACCGTGCAGACGCTGCGGGCGGTCAACCCGGATCTTGCTCAGCAGGGGCCGATCACCACCGTGGTGGGCGACACGCTCAACGTGCTGGCCGCCCGCCACGGCACGACCGTCGATTACCTGCGCAAGCTCAACCCGTCGCTGCTGCGCGCCGATGGCCACACCACCACGAGCGGCGACACGCTCAAGCAACTGGCGATCGATTACGACACGACCGTGGATTGGCTGCGGCTCTACAACCCGGATTACGACCGCTGGCCCCGAAGCGATCCGCTCCCGGTTGGTGTGCTGCTCAATGTGCCGGCGATCCGCCCGTCCGATCCGCTGGACGTGGGCCAGGTGCTGCAGGTGCCGCTGATCCGCCCCGCCACCTTGCTGTCTGCCGGCGGCTGGATCTACCTGCCGCCGCTGCGGGGCGTGAATGCGGCTGATGACCTCTGGGATGTGGACCTGTCGCCGGATCCGCCGCCCGACACTCCCTGAATGGCAATAGCTGGGGTGAGTGCAGCCCGGATGGGGCGCTCGCTTTAACCACAGCCGTGATGGGTGGACCGATGACCAAACGCCTTCTCCAGGACCTCGGCGTCCTGCCGCAACCGACCGCCGAGCATCAGCAGCTCGTCAGCTACGCGCAGCCGCAGCACTGGCCCAACCAGGAGCCGCCTGCCCAGCCGGAAATTGAAGACGACGACCTCGAGGATGACGACCTCGACCCGGATGAGCCACTGGATGAACCCGGCGAGGAGGTCGAGGCTTCCCGCTCCGAACCGTCCGATGCGCTCAAGGCGGAGCGGCGCAAGACCAACCAGCTGGAGCGGGAGCTGCGCACGATCAAGCGTCAGCTCGCCCAGTTCTCCAAGATCAACCCGGATGAGTACGAGCGCCTCCAGGAGGCCGAGCGGCAGAAGGAGCAGCTGGAACGCGAGATCGCCAGCCGTGAACTGCAGCTGGAGGCCGCCGCTGCCCGCAAGGTGAAAGCGGCCGCCAAGGAGCGGGACGAGGCGCTCCAGGACGTGCAGAACCTGCGCAAGGAGCGCCTGCTGGAGCGGCTGTTCGTCGATGCCGATGGCCGCGCCGGTGGTGATAACCGCGGCTCGTTTTTTGAGATCTTCAAGCACCAGGTCGGCGGTGAGTTCCGCCTCACCAAGGACGGTGCCGGCCGTGACCTGCTGGAGCCGATCGACTCCAAGGGCAACGTGCTGCTCGGTGATCACGGCAACCTTGACGCCGCCGATCACATCGAGTCGCTGCGCACCCATCCGGTGCTCAGCTTCCTGTTCAACCAGCGCGGCGGCCTGGGCCCCGCCACCGTGATCGCTGAGTTCGATGGCAACGGCCTGCCGACCAACCTGCAGAGCATGAGCGCCAGTGAGCTCTACCTAGCCAGCTACGCCAAGAAGCCAGCTGGCGCCCGGCGTTGATCCATCCGCGCTCCGTCCACACGGGCGGAGCGCACCTTCAACATCGACAACCAAGCGCAACCGAATAGCAGGAACCGAATGCTCGGCGCACAATCAAGCGCGAGGCAGGGCACCCAAGTTCACGATCAATCAAATCAAGTGAAGAACAAAAAGGGGGGATATACCCCCGAATACGAGAAACTCGCGCGTACCGCTTCGGAAATGTCGCAAAATCTGGAAATTCGTATCTCGGATCAACTGAACTTGGGCTGACCTCCTCCTGCAATGACATTGCCTACTACGGAGCCGCCTGGCCGCTCTGTGTCTCGACGCCTGGGCCTTCAAATGGAGGTTGCTCCGCCATGGATGCGCCTGAAGACATTGTCATGACCGATCCTGAGTGAGTAGAGATACGTCGTTGAAGCGTTGATCGGACAGCAGCAAGAAACGCGGCCCCGTGCGGCTGCCCGATACCAGTGCGCCGTTCACCACTTCGTGAAGGCACGGAAATCGCGCGCCTCTGGGAGGCCTGCACCTGGCGAGGCGGTGATCGCCGGGTCGTAGGGAATGTCCTTGCCCAGGGGCGAATCGAACGGCGCCCACATGAACTCGCAGAACGAACGGCCGACGACGGGCCCGGTCGCGCTGTCCTTGCGGAGGCGCGCGGCGCCTTCCCACATGCCTCCGTTGAACAGTTGCGCCTCGGCAACTTCGACGACCGGGTCGGTGTAGAACACCCCGAGCGGCGTGGACATCTTGGCGTACACCGGGTAGTCGACGCCGGTCTCCGGCGACTTCCACCATTTCAGCGGCTCGTAGACGAACGCGGATCCCATCCAGTACTGCACCGTGCCGTCGGGACGGATCACGTTGAACCGGTTGGCCGGATCGGACGGCACGTATTTGCCGGTCTTGGCATCGCGGTAGGTGCGCCAGTTCAGGATGTCGCCGTTGTCCATGCGTGCCCAGCCCCACGTGTAGCGCGCCTGCTCCATGCCTGGAATGCGAATGCGGCCCCACTGGTGCTCGTAGTACACCTGCCCCGTGAGATCGAGGTCCATGTCGTCGAGCTTCAGCTTGATCTCGGCTTCCATGCACGGCGCGATGACGTACCAGGACAGCGCCGCGCCCGTGAAGGGGTTGGCCAGGTTGTTCGCCACGTCAGTGCCGAGGCCTTCCTGCGTGAAGCCATAAGGCACCGGGCAGCGGAAGCCGGGCTTGACGACCCGCGCGCGGCAGTCGATCGCGTATGGCGTCTGGTTCTTGAGCCCGTCGGTCGGCTTCGGCACGTTCGCCATCCAGCGGAAGCTCTCGTCTTTCGACTGGTACGAGAAAAGGCCTTCGTTGCCGCCGCCGTCCTGGCCGAGCACGTACTGGGCAGTGAACGCCTTGGCGGCCACGTCCGGGCCGGAGCCGCTGGTGGCGAGCTTACCGCTCATCGGGTGCACCGCCTGCCGGAACTTCTTGCGCTCGATGTCGGTCATCGAGAACAGCGACACCCAGACCGGTCGCCCGAGCTTCGCGTCCCAGCCGTAGGCGGCCCAGCTGAAGAACACCGAGTAGGGCTTGCCGGTGCGCTTGTCGTTGAAAAAGCCCGTGAAGTAGTGCGTTTCCTGATACTCGGCGCCGCGGTACCACGGGCCGCCGTGCATCGCGTGGTCGCGCGGGAAGTTGTAGATCGCGTTGCCGGTTTCCGACTCGATGCCGGGGCCGGTGAACGTTGCGGGGTCGAACGCGTTCTGGGCTGCCGTCGCTGCGGCACCTGGCCTTGGCTTCGCTGATGCGCGCCCCGCCGCGAGGGCTGCGACCGTTGCTGCAGCGCCACTAAGAAAGCTACGTCGCGCGGTACCGGCGGGACGATCCATGGCAGCGAAGGTGTCGCGTGGCTGAAAATCGGGAGGGGTCATCGGGGGCGGTTCCTGTTGGTCGTTGGAGGAGGGGTGCCAGGTGCACAACAGGTGCAAGACGGCTGGGTCCGGTGGCCGGCAGTGATCTCGATCTGCGCTCCAGCGAACCCGACCAGGCCTGAAGAGAGTGGGGGGTCTGCTGACCGTGGTGATGCGGGAGGCGGCCCTGTCGGGGGCCTCCCGCGTGGGCCCTCAGCCGATCAGTCGGCCCGGCCCTCCAGCAGGTTGCGGTACACCCAGCCCGCCAGCAGAGCGCCGGCGATCGGTGCCACCCAGAACAGCCAGAGCTGGCCCATCGCCTCGCCGCCCACCCCCAGGCGGCCACAGCGGTGCTGCGGGCCGGGTTCACGGAGGTGTTGGTGACGGGGATGCTGATCAGGTGAATCAGGGTCAGGGAGAGGCCGATGGGAACGCCGGCGAAACCGCCGGGGGCCAGACGATCGGTGGCGCCCATGATCACCAGCAGGAAGATGAAGGTGAGAACCACTTCGATGAGCAGTGCGGCTAGGAAGCCATAGCCGCCTGGCGAGTGGGTCCCCCAACCGTTGGTGGCCAGGGGGTTGCTGCCAGTGAGGGCGAAGCCATCCCGGCCACTGGCGATGATCAGGATCACGCCGCCGGCGATGATGCCGCCGAGCACCTGGGCCACCACATAAGACAGGAGATGGGAGCCCGGGAACCGCCCCCCGGCCCAGAGGCCGAAGCTCACGGCGGGGTTGATGTGGCAGCCGGAGATGTGGCCGATGGCGTAGGCCATCGTCAGCAGGGTCAGGCCGAAGGCGATCGAGACACCAAGAAAGCCAAGCCCGAGGGGATTGGCAGCCGCACTGTCGTAAGGGAACACCGCCGCCAGAACAGCGCTGCCGCAACCACCCAATACCAGCCAGAAGGTGCCGATCAGCTCCGCCAGGAACTTTCGCGATAGGGGGACTGGAGCACTCATGGGCGCAAGGAAAGGGAATGAAGCATTGACATTGAACGTAGTCTTCGCCTCGGTGTCAGCGCTATCCACTTTCCGCATCGTTGATGACGGCCATCCCCCAGCGCATTCCGAACGTGCCTTCGCCGCAGAGCTCTACTGCGGCAGCCGAGCCCCCTCCCAACCGCGCCGGTACAAGTGAACGAATCGGCATGGTTCGTGGGTGTCTCTCTCCTCCGACCAGTGGCCCTGGGCTCCCGGCTTGAGGCCTCAGTCGAGGAGTGGCCTTGCCGCTACAGCGCTCTGCTGCTCAAAACCCGCAGCCGCAAGGTCTGCATGACCTGCCACTGGTTACGCCGTCACGCCACGGTGGTCATGGGGATTTTCTTGAATTGCGAGATGCTTGTCACGCGACATCCGTGTGACTTCCGAAGCGACGCAGCGCATCAACCCCAAGGTCAGCTGGATGTATGGCTGATCGCGCCCGCTGATGAACAAGGCTGCGCAAGGTGACTTCGGCCTGTTCCAGGATCTACAGGTGGTCTTCAGTCATCCCTGCGACCAGCCATCAGCGGAGGTGGCGGCAATGTCCTAGCGGCTAAAGCCCAGGGATTCTTCTGCGCCGGAGGCATCTCCCACTCCAGCTGGTCGTCGTGAGTCCATGTCGTGAGCATCGAACCCCGTCGCTGAAGGCGACGAGAGCAGCGATCCAGTGCTGAGCCCTGACTACCTGTAGAGAGCGGTGAACCTCCATCGAATAGAATTACCAGACTTGTGCCAAACTAAGTCTTACACTCCTCCCCTCCGGCTGGCTGTCAGGCTTGATGACCACCTGGTCATAATTGAGCATCAGCTGCGCGCCGCTCCACAGCCGTATTCCGGCACCTACACCAAGCCGAAGCGTATCGGCTGCATTATCTTGAGCCACGCCAGACACTCGGGTTTCGCCGCCGACATTGTAATAGGCATCAACCGACAGCCAGATCTTGTCCGTTAGGTTCTGGCTGGCATGACCCTCTATCAGTAACAGCGGGTCCTGCTCGGTCTTCGTAGCCTTGTTCTCCGAGAACAGTTTCGTGCTGCCATAGGCCTCAAGCCATGTCCTGCCGCCATTTGGCGTGTAGCTGTAGTTGATCGTTGGGGTGAAGATCCATCGGTTGGAGCCGACGTTGAGCACGTTGTCGGCGTCATAAGAACCGGTGGGCGCCGTCAGCACGAAATGAATGCTGGCGAAAGGTTGGGGCGTCCAGCTCTTGAACTCCTCCTTGCTCAGGGCAGGAGCGCCGAAGAGGTTTGTTTCCAAAGCGAAGCTGAGATCGCCCACGCCGGCCTGCTGCGCTTGGTATCCGCTTGCATCGAGCGATAGGTTGAGATAGGGGACGATGACCGACACGCCACCGGTGCGGCCCCAGAAATCCATGACCCGGGTGATGATGACGGATTGCGAGTAAACGTCAGCACCAATCTCTGGAACGCCGAAGTCCTCCCCGCCCTCGACGGGCGTGACATAAGTGGAATAACCGGCATTATAAAATGTTACCCAAGTGTTCTTTGGAGCGTTGAGGTAGTCGCGTGCCTTGCCAGCATGGGCGGGTTGGGCGCACACCACCGCTGCAAAGCTGCATGCGATAAAAGCTGTTCTTCTACCAGTCCCGCGGCAGGCACCCTTGAATAATTCTTTCATCAATTCAATCTTGCCAAGCGGTAGCCGTTGGTGTCCCATGATTTAGTAATCTTGTGATAGCTTGATAGGCCTCTATCGCCCATTGAGATCTGAAGCCCAGGATGGCGTTATTGGTACGACACCGTTAATAGATCTATCATGTTTTCCTCCTTGTTGTAAATAAACTAATTCGATGGAAGGCAGGAGCGATCGGATCCAGTAAACAGGGGTCGACTTAAGCTCGACGCGTGGTGCCAGAAAGCGGCAGCTCGCGCGCGAGGTCCTGCTCCGGGAGCGTGCGCATCGCCGCCGGGCCGCCGCGCGGCTGGAAGTACTGCTCGACGTAGGCCATACCAATCTTGCGGCCCTTGGAATTGCCCTCAAGCATCGCCATCGGCCCTTCCCAGAACGTCATGCCGGTCTTGCTGATGAACACCGAGTCGTCGACGAGCGACTTCAGGAAGAAATTGCCAAAAGGCGTTTCCATCAGCCCTTCCGGGTTCCACTGCTCCGTGCTGCCCGGCACGCTGAACGCGCGCGTCGGAGTGAAGCGCATCTCGCGGTTGGGGAAGCCGTACTCGATGCGCCCGTCCGGATGCACCATGCAGTAGTGGTTGCGCTCGTGCGCCGGCAGGTTGTCGGGCGGCAGCATCCAGTGGCGGAACGCCAGCATCCGCCCGTCGTCGAAGCGGAAGCTGAACCAGCGCCAGCGGCAGTTCTCCTGGTCGAGACCCTTGATGTTGCCCCACTGGTGCTCGAGCCAGACGCTGCCAGTGAGCTGAACGGTGCGCCCGCCGAAGCCGAACTTGCCGGTGAACGGCATGTTCGGCGCGATGTAGTAGTACGACAGGCCGTGCATCGTCTGAGGGTTGTAGCGGCCGGTGTCGTTGACGCCTTCCTCCTCGATGCCGGTCGGCGTACGCGGGATATATCCCGGCGCGCCGAGGCGGATGTCGAGGTCGCACCAGGGGTCAGCAGGATTCTTCGACTTCATGCGAAAGATCCAGCGCTCGTCGTTCGCGTAGTAGCGCTCGTCGATCGACCAGCCGGCCTCGTCGTTGCGCAGCACGTACTGGAAATCTGCGGGCGAGGTAGCATCGGCGGGGCGCTGCGGCTCGAACACCGGGAAGTTGTTGAAGTAGTGGTACTTGCGGCCTTCCTTGATCGGCGAGATCGACAGCACCGCAGGCACGAAGGCGTAGCCGCCACTCTTCGGGTCGTAGCCGACCGGATCGGTGCCGAAGAACAACGCGTAATCATTGCCCTGCGCGTCCTTCGCGAAGCCCGAGAAGTAGTGCCACTCCCAGAACTCATTACAGGCGTAGAAGCCGCCGGCGTGGAACTTGTGGTCGCGGGGCAGGAGGTAAACCGGCTGGGGGGTGGTGACGACCAGCTCGCTCGAGAATTGCAGCGGCTTCAGCGTCTCGAGAACCGGCGGCAGGTTCTTCGCCGGGAAGCCGGACGGCAGGATCGCGCCGCTCGCAGCGGCCGGCGCCGCTTTGC
>NZ_JAHLYV010000017.1:0-27989 GCF_025128115.1 Synechococcus sp. CS-1326
AGAACGACAGCTTGGTGGGGACTGCGTAATCTGACTTACAACTTTCTTCGATACCTGCATTGCAACTTAAAGGCAACGCCGGCCTCCTGATCATTCGACAGGGAGAAAACCGACTCGACTAAAAGTACTTGATGCCAGTCGCCAGGAGCATCTGCACGTGCAGAGGATTTCCTTGCGGCGTCTCAATATTGCCTCAAAAGTGGCAATATTTCGAGGTTCCCTATGGTTAGAGGACGGTCTGATTTTTCTGCTGCTCTCACTGATGCGCGAGAACGAGAGCAAGTAGCAGGATCACCTGCGCAAGGGGTCGATCCTGACCCTCTTTTCAGAGCTCTACCGGGGCAAGGTCGATCCGCTTGGGCTGATGGTGACGTTCAAGCTGCTCCAAGTGCCCGCGACGCCGGACACCAGCTGATATCCGGCGACGCCAAAAGTGCAGAACCCGTTCTCAAGCTCCTTCTGCTTGGCCATCGTCAGCACCGGCTTGGCGTTGGCATCCTGGGCCGCCCGCCGCCAGCGGCTGACCTGCTCAGGAAACAGGCCCCGCTCACGGCAGTAGGCGCTCAGCTCAGTGGCGTTGAGGCCAGCGGTCTCCAGCACCACCGTGAACTTGTCAGCGGCACTCCAGCCCTCAGGTTCTTTCTCGGATGCCGGCACCACCTCTCCCTGCATCCGCCAGGTCTTCCTCCATTTGTAGAGGGTGATCGCGTGAATGCCCAGCTCTTCTGAAATCCGGGCCACGCTCTGCCTGTGCGGCGGGCTCATCCGCCTCCTCACATCAGCCCTGACGGCCTCGCTGTATCTGCGCATTGGTCATGCCCTCAAGCCCCCGGGTGTACTGATGAGAGGGGTGACATCTTTCCTGAAACCGGGGGGATCGCCCTTCTATAGCTATGATAGCTCAATACACTGGATTGCCTCCTTACGCCAGGAGGGTCAACAATTCTTCTCGCAACCAAGCTTGCCGCCGGGAGGTTAATGGCTGACTGTCCGCCAATGGGGTGGCCAGAGAACTATGGGAGCGTGGGCGATCATGGAGTCTGAATACACCATCCTGAAACCGTGCTCGTCACCCCTCGCTACGGGGAAGCCCTTGGCTGGGCATTCGCGTTGCACAAAAATCAGCGACGTGATGGCAAAGACGTTCCCTTCGTCGCCCACCTGCTCGCCGTGAGCTCTCTGGTTTGGGAGGACGGAGGCAACGAAGATCAGGCCATTGCCGCTTTGCTGCATGACGCCATCGAGGATGCCAGCCAGACCCATGGCTCGATCGCCTCCCGCTTCGGGGATGCGGTTGCCGACATCGTGCGTGACTGCACCGATCCCGCCAAGGTCCATGGTTCGCCCTGCCCAGCACCGTGGCTGGAGGCCAAACGGAGCTTCATCGCTTCTCTTGAGCAGATGCCGGCTGCATCGCTGCTGGTGACGGCGGCGGAGAAAGCCCACAATGCTCGCGATCATGTTCTCGATGGTCGCCGCGATCCAAGTTCCTGGCAGCGGGCGAGTGCCGGCTTGGAGGCGTCAACCTGGTACTACAGAGAGCTGCATCAGCAACTGAGCAGGCAGCTGCCAGGCAGCCGTTCCGTTGAGTTGTTGGGGACCGCGGTGTGCGATCTTCTCGCCCTGCCGGATTTCTGCCGCCTGGTGCCAGCCGGCATCGATCCAATCGAATGGGCAGCGAGCTATCTGCAACGCCAGCAAATCCCTAATTGTTAAAGAATGCGTTTCTGAGCAGGAGGCTTCAGCTGGTGGTTCAGCCGAGCCTGCTGGTGCTTCAGGAGTTGCCAGTCGATGAGCCGTCAATCTTGTTGAGATGAATACCCAAGTAAGTGGCTTCGTGATTGAGGGCCATTTTCATCTCGTTGTTGCCAGCGGCAGAAGCGGCTGTGTAACGGACGAGTAGCGAGTCCCGAAGGGCTTGATCGCGAGCGGGGCTGGTGGTGGCTTTAGCCATTGGGAGGGAGGGGAGAAGCGGACGATTGATCCGCACTCCAAACCTAGGAAAGGCTTCGGTGAGAAAGGTTCGGATCAGTCTGTAGCTGATTACGCCAAGCTGTGCCCTGGATCACCGCCCTGGCCCGGCCAGTTCGAGCAGCATTTCAAATCGGCGGTCAGCCACCATCATCAACAAGGCCACGAGCACCTCGATTGACTGCCACAGCCAAGGCGATACCTTCCTAGAAAGATGACACCCCAAGCTCAGAGCAGCTGGAGAATCCCTGCTCCGTAGTGGCGAAAGCGGGGCAGAGGCTCCAAACCATGCAGCTCCAGTACCGCCGTGAGGCGCACGCTGGCCTCAGGCAGCTGCTGGAAGGGAATGGCAGGGAATGCATGGTGGGCAGCGTGATTGGGCAGCCCACCCAGGCAGGCATTGAGCCAGATGCCAGCTCCGACGCTACGCGAGGAGCGCAGCTGGGTGAGTCGATGGCCTGGAGAAGGGTTCCACAAACCGTGGTGCTCGATCAGCCCCCGTGTCTGGACAATGGCGCCGATGATGCGCTCCACAACCAGCCAGAACAGCACATAGCGCAGCACCACACCATGGGCGATCGCCACCCCGAGCATGGCCAGCTGGACCAACATCACGCCAGCCAAGTCAAGACGTAACCGGGCAGGGAGCCTGGGATCACAGCCGCTCAGTACGACTCCTTTGTGAACTGTGTCGATGATCAGTCCGACGCCTCCCAGCAACAGGGCCCTGAGCCAGAACGGATGGCGCTGATGCCAGCGGCGCAGGGGGCCTGCCTGCTCAATTTTCTCACGCAGGGGTTCGACCCGCTCAGGATCCCGCTCGTCACGCCCATTCCAGCGGTGGTGCAGCCTATGCAGGGAGGCGTAGGTGGCGAAGGGCCAGGCCATCGGCCAGCTGATCAGACAGGAAAAGGCGAACTCAAGTCGCGGACGCCCGATCAGGGTGCCGTTCACCGCCTCATGGGTGGTGACCAGCAGCAGGGCGTAGGCGATGCCGGCGACCGTCACGGAACCGATCGCCTGCCAAGGGTTCGCTGCACTCCAGAACATCCAGATACCCCCGATGAGCAGACCGCCGAACGTGGCTACCCTCAACAGGCCCAACAGCGGAACAACTGCGGTGAGATCGGCCACGGCCGCGCACAGATCGGTCTCCAGCCGATGCAATGAAGATCCTTGGAGCTCGGCGCCTCTCCCCATGAAACGGTGTGCCCGCTGCTCCTCAGGTTATGGCTTTCAGTGGGCGTTGGAGCCGGCCAGGTCCTTTGAGGCGGGAAGCAGTGCCGCAATGGTTCGTGGCCGAGGTGATCAGGGAACTGAACACCAACCTGACGCTGGTGAAAGACGGCATGGCCTATCCGCTCCCACCTCAGCCAGAAATCATTTCAAACGAAACCTCCACTTGACAACGATGACCGAGCGAGTGGTTTATGCCATCTGCAGCTACACCGCAAGGCCGGAACGCATCTTGAGGAAGGCGTGGCTAACTACCTAATCAAGTGAGGTCTTGGTACGGAGTGACGTGACAATCCTTGCGAACTGGCACCATTTTTTCAGCGGAACAACGTGATAAAATTACACATTTAGCCAGGCCATGTCGGTAGTCCTCCACTCAGCAAGGTGCCTCGATGCCGCCAAAGGACTTCGGGCTTGATCGTGATGCCATTGGAATGGGCAAGCTTCACGGCCTCCCCGGTGGAATGGCTATCCCGAAGAGCAGCAGCAAAGGCGGGATCTCGTTGTGTGAGCTCTTTGATCCGATGCAGAGCATGTTTCGCATCTCCAGATGCGTGGCCTCTAGGGAGTGATGTGGTGCTGCAGGTGTCCATGGCAATGTCCTCCTCTTTTCTAAAAGTCTATCAAGATCAGATCAGTCGATTGATAAGTAGAAGTACCCCTATGACCTGAGCCATCAACGGAGTACGATAATCCTTGGTATTAGTGCTGCCTAAAATAAGCTTTGGCCTTGCCAATGTCTTCACATGTAGATTCCGCTTACGGTGAACGCGCCTGAGCGCATGCCTTGGGGAAAGCTGGGCAGATCCATAAACGCTGTCCGCAACGACTCCGTCTTGGCTGTGACGTAACGGAAGGCCCTTCTAAGCTGCGATTCCCGCAAAATGGAACGAGCCGGGTGAATGGAACGTGCAGATCCTTGGTATCGACCATGTCGTTCTGCGCTGCAGGGACTTGGGCGTCATGCTCAGGTTTTACACCGATGTGCTCGGCTGCAGTGTTACCAAGCGAAATGAGCGCTTTGGGATGATTCATCTCCGTGCTGGCGTGGCCCAGATCGACCTGGTCAGTACCGATGGCGAGCTGGGCCTGGCCGGTGGCGCCCCCCCTGGCATGGAGGGCCACAATGTCGATCACATCTGCTTTCGTATCGAACCATTTGATCTTGAGGCCCTGAGAATTCACTTTCTCAGTCACGGAATCGATCTAGGAGCGGTTCACCATAATTTCGGTGCCGAAGGGTATGGCTCCGCTGTATACCTCAAGGATCCCGAAGGAAATTCGATCGAACTCAAGGGCCCTTCCGTTCAGGAGGCCGGACGCAACAAGGAGCCTGTCGGGCATAGATCAGCGCCCGAGCTTTCCACAGACCTCCCCGAACCTGCTTAGAACCCAGTGACAGCATACGAGAATGGGGCATGCAGAAGCCCAAAGCCTTCCGTCCCTGGCAGCCGGAGCAGACCACCTTGTTGCCGCCATCTCTTAACGATTCGCTCACGGATGATCACCGTTTCCTCCAAGCCACCTGTGTAGGCAGGTTTGCAGGCCCTACGAAGAAGCTTGTACCCTACTGATTGCTATTATTCCTGCCAAGGTTAAAGTAGTCCTCAAATCTGGCGGCTGCACTTCCGTCATAGAAATGAGCATTTCTCCTGCTGGCATCAATTCAGTCATTGTCGATCCTCTATTTCCATGGAGGTGATTGCTGGTGAGGACGAGCATCTGCTCAGCCCAATGGGCGAGCGGATCGGTCGTGATGGTCATGGCCAGCTCCGCCTCCAGCTGGGCGCGGCTACGGGTCGAGCACGCCAAGATCGCCTGGGCCTCCGCTTCGCTGATCTCCAGCACCCAGTTGGCGAAGCCGGACAACTGATCCACGAAGTCGCCGCTGTAGCCCCAATGGGCGTCAGCATCGAGCAGAGGGCGGCGCTCGCCTGCCGACACCACTTTGGTCACGGGCAGGGAGCGGCGACGGCTGTTGACCGCCCCACTGGTGTCAGTGGTACTGATCGGACCGTTGCCAGTCACCAGCACCATGCCGTCATAGACAAAATCGCAGGCTTGATCGCTGTAGCGGAGATCGGCAGCGATCAGGTCTCCGCCGGTGAGCGCCTTGAGCACGTTCAGGGAACCGTTGTAACCGTGGGCCTCGGAGACCACGGTGAGGCCCATGTTGCGAAGCTTCTGGGTCTGGAACAGCAGATTGCGGTTCTCCAATTTCTCCAGGTCGATCGAGACGGTGTTCTTGGCCCCCGCCAGGGCGATCAACAGGTTGGTGAGCACCGTCTTGCCTGTGTTGGCCGGGCCGTGAAGCTCAAGGAACACCTTGGCCCGACAACGCTGCACCAGCAGCCGAGCGAAGGCCTGGAACGTAGCCACAGCATCCTCATCCCCCAGTCGATCCTGGAGGAACGCCACCACCGCATCGGCGCGGGCCTGGTCGTCGTAGGGGTAGGGAAGGGTCCAGGTGTTCCCCCGCTGTGGGTCATGGGGCAGCAGGGTGTGGTCGCTGAGCCGCAGACAGCCGTTGGTGAAGGGGATCAGGCCAGCCATTGAGTGGGAGTTCAGCGGTTGCTGCTGGCACCGGATCAGTTTGAGAATCCCGTTGAACAGGCCTGGCTCACTTTGCTGAATCCCTGCCGCCGGAATACCACTGCGATCTGGTTGAGCAGCAACTGATCTCCGTCGACATGCTGCCAGTGTGTGCGTTGCCAATGGAACCAGGCCCGGTCGTTCACGAATTCGGGCTTCCAGATGGGTGCCAGCTCCATCTGCACGAATTCCGCGTAGGCAGGGGTGGCTTTGGGTTCGGTGGCGAAGCAATACTTGCGCTTTTCATCGTCGCCTTTGAAGCAAGGGACGCGGTGGCGACTGAAGCGCTGAAAAGCTTCTGGGCCATGCTTGTCAATCAGCTGCTTTGGGCTGAGCGGGTCACCGGCTGGATCGAGTGGCAGGAGTTCGACCTCCACCTGCTTGGCCCCTTCAGCATTGAGCTGCCACGCCCGGAGTTCCAGGGTATTCAACCCTGCTTGGCTGCAGTGGAAGCCGCTCGGCAGGCAGATGCGGACATGCCGCTGCTGGAGCACCAGGCCCTTGAAGGAAACGGGCGGGAGATAGGGGGTTCCACCAAGACCTGCCTGGGAGTTCCTGATCCAATGCGTGAACTGCTCCACCGAGATCGTCAGCACACTGGGATCTCGTTCGGACAGCAGCTCAGCGTCCTGGGGAGATTCAACAATCCGTAGGGGGATGTTGAAATCGCTCAAGCGGGCGTCCTCCGCGTCCTTCGGATGGAAGGTCAGACGTTGATGTTCGACGTCCGAGACGCTGTCGACTGCAACGCAGTTGGTCGGCATGTGGGAAGGCGGCCAATCCTGAACGTCCAGGAATGTGGTGGGCGAACCTCCACACTCCTGCGTGAGCTGCTCCACCTCGTTGTTCGGGTGGTCTGCGGATGCCGAACCCGGCTCCGTTGTGCTGTGTCTTGTTGTGCTGATTTGAGTGTTCATTGAACCTCTGAAGTTGTAATCGGCTCTGTCATTGACATCACCACATCCATCAATACAACATCCAGCCCCCAAATAGCCACATTCACGCGTGCGTCTTTTCAGGGTTGAGTGCATGCATGCGTGCAAGGAAAGACGCACGCGTGCAGACTTTACGAAAGCACCCATTCAGCAGTTCTGAGCTATCCCAATCCCTGCTAAAGATGATTCATTCAAATCCACAGACATGGCCTCACCCTCACCCCCTCCCCACGACGACCACGCAGAGCAGCGCGCAGCCATTAATCAGGCGTTGCAGCGCATCAATGCCCGCCTGGAGCTCAGGCCGAGCAACCTGAAAAGCCCCTGGCTCCCGCTTGCAGATGCTGCTCAGGCGCTGAACTTTCGCAGCAGTCGAGTACTGCGCGCTGCCATCAACAGGGGCCACATTCCGCCCCAATTCATCCGCTCAAGGACGGGGCCGAGCGGCAAGCGCCGCACCTTTTACGTCAATGCGGAGGAATATACCCCACATCTCAGCAACAAGTGAGGCCATCGAAGCGCTGTCGAACCAGCGCTGGTACAGCGTTGTGTGCATCGTCAGGCAATGGCCGCCGCTTTTGGCGGCGAATGAGGGACCCAGCAGTCAGCCATTGGCATGGCGGTCAATCTGTTCAAGAATGATGGACTTAATCTTTACGTTCGCCACCTCAAGACGTTGCGCTGAGCATCACCTGCAGCGACTCCATTTCGTGTGCATCAAACCAGCGCTGGTAGACGCTGCCGTGTACCGCCAGGCTGTGACCCATCGATTTGGCCGCCAGGGAGGGGGAAATCTTCGGGTTGTGAATCGCCCGCACGGCCCAGGCATGGCGCAAGTCGTAGGGCTGGAACTCCGCCTGCGCCCGGCGGAAAGCCTGCCCCATCAAGCCCCCGATGTCGCGATGGCTGCGATCCTGATTGAAGGCAGGCAGCCGCTTGCTATTCAGCGACCAGCGCTGAATCCAGCCTGCAGGCAAAGCCAGAGCCTGGCGTGCTCCTGTTTTCCCATCGGTGATGCGCAGCACACCTGAGGGCTGAACGTCAGCAAACAACAGCGCCTCATGGGGCCTGCATCCATACGTGGCCGCCACTGCTGCCGGCCACTGCCAGGCGGGTGAGAGGCGATCGATCAGTGCCTCGATCGCCTCTTCCTTGGGAAGGTCACGTGGCACCTGGCTACGGGCAGCGCTGTATCCCTTGCCGAGTTCCCGCAGGCGGGACACCAGCTCATCAGGCCAATCAATCGCTCTGGCTACCGTGGCTGCGGCCTGAGAGGCCCTGCGTCGCGATCGCGTGCATGGTGCGGCGGCCTCCACCAAAGCCAGCAAATGGCCCGGCTGCAGGGGATTGATCTCCAGCAAAGGAGCCAGGGGCGCCTGGTAATCCACCATCCAGCTGTCCTCTTCCGAGGGGCCCCGACGACGTTGCCTGCCCCACCACTCGCGAGTCAGGCGAATCACCCTTCTCCCGCTGATGCCCTCCGGTTCCCCAGGAGCCAGCGCATGGGCCTTGTGACGGCCGAGCGACAGCCAGGGCTCCCAATCAAAAGCCTCGACACCCCTTCCGATGGCGCTCCAGGGCATTGCCCAGGTGCTCGGCCAGCTGCAAGGCCTCCGTGGCCTGATCCGGATAGGCAAGACCGGTGCTGATCCGCTGCTGCTTTGGTTCTCTGCCCGGTGGATCTGTCGGGCGCGGCGGCATGGTCGCCCGCAGGCGCACCTTGGCCCCTGCCACATCGAGCGTGACCCCATGACCCTTGAGCTTCAGGGCGGCGTTCTGGCGAACCAGCCACGGGTCGGAAAGAGGCACCCGATTTGGCTAACCATTTGCCTAATCGTGGTCGACCCGGGGCGATTTGCCTGGTTTTTTACCTAATGGCATAGGCCGGCGGGAGCCTCTTCCCAGGTCGGCGACCCTCAAGACTCCCTGGCGCAACTGGGGTTTCGTAGAACGGGGCTGGCGGGACTCGAACCCACGACCTACGGTTTAGGAAACCGTCGCTCTATCCGGCTGAGCTACAGCCCCAATGGCTTCCATTATCCGCATGGGTGGGACGCATCACATGGGTGGGGCGGATCGGTGAGCTGACGGATCACTGCCTAAACTCGCAGCTGAAAGCAGGCGAGGTGGTCGCAATCGGAGCGGAAGTCCGGCCTTCGGGGCGGAATGCCGGGTCCGGTTGAGGAAAGTCCGGGCTCCCCAATGGCCAGGCCTGCTGGGTAACGCCCAGTGCGGGCGACCGTGAGGACAGTGCCACAGAAACACACCGCCGATGGCCCGGGTTCGCCCGGCGCACAGGCAAGGGTGCAAGGGTGCGGTAAGAGCGCACCAGCAGCATCGAGAGGTGCTGGCTCGGTAAACCCCGGCTGGGAGCAAGGCCCAGGGACAACGGTTGGCCATGGCACCCGTCCCGACACAAGCGCGCCGCTCGAGGCCGTCGGTAACGGCGGTCCCAGATAGATGACTGCCCCGGTCCGCTCCGGCGGGCTGGAACAGAACCCGGCTTATGTCCTGCTTTCACCCCCTTCCGCGCCAGGCAGCAGCGCATGACGCCTCCGATCTCCCCAGCAGCGCCCCTTGCCCCGGATCGGCGGCGGCAGCTGCTCCACTTTCTTGTGGCGATCGGCGTTCTGGATCCGATCGACCCGGAGAGCGCGGCAATCGGGTGGCCCGAACCCGATCTGGAGCCGATCGACGAGGCCCTCACCCACAGCTCGGCGGGCCTGAGCCGCAACCACGAACGACTCGAATTCCTCGGCGATGCTGTGCTGCGCCTGGCGGCGGCGGAACACCTGCAGCAGCATCACCCCGAGCTCGGCGTCGGGGCCTGCTCGGAGCTGCGCGCTCAGATCGTCAGCGACCGCTGGCTGGCGGAACTGGGCGAGAGCTGTGGCATCGAGGCGGTGCTGCGGCTGGGCCCACTGGCGATCGGTGATCCAGCCGGGCGCCGCACGATCCGGGCTGAAACCTGCGAAGCGCTGGTGGGTGGGCTCTATGAAGCCTGGGGAAGCCTGAAGCCGGTTCACCGCTGGCTGGCCCCCCACTGGCGGCGCAGCATCGCCGAGCTGCTGGGCGATCCCCATCGTCACAACTGGAAATCGGCCCTGCAGGAATGGAGCCAGGCCAGGGCCAGCGGCCTGCCCCACTACCGCAGCGAAGAGCGCAGCCAACGCCACGGCGATCCCCAGCGATTCATCTGCTGGGTGGAGCTCCTGGGCGATCGGCTCGGCGAGGGCTGGGGGGGCTCCCGCCGGGAAGCGGAGCAGCAGGCGGCCCGGGCGGCCCTGGCCCGGCTCAGCCCTGCTCCAGGGTGCTCAGAGGAATCGTGACCAGCTTGTCCCAGTTGCCCCCCTCGAACAGCACGGCGGCGCGAGCACCGCTGATCCGCTGCACGAAGCCGCGATAGCCGTTGTAGATCGAGGTGATGTCGCGAACGGTCACGGTGCTGCCCGGCAGGATCGGCAGGAGTGGCAGATCTGTGGCGACCATCGGAGCAGTTCAGCGGTGGGTCCATTATCGAGGCCGATGGCGAAAACAGGGCAAGACGCCATGGGCGGCAGTGAACAGGCAAAGGCGCCGGGTTCCGTGGCAGACGATGCAGCGGATGACTGGCTTGTGGTCGGCCGGGTCGTCGGGGCCCAGGGGTTGCAGGGAGAGCTGCGCATGCTCCCCCGCACCGACTTCCCTGAACGCTTCACCCGGCCCGGCCGCCGCTGGCTGCGCCTCAGGCAGGAGGCGCCGCGGCCGGTGCAGCTGCTGAGCGGCCGCCAGTTGCCCGGCCGGGAGTTGTTCATCGTGCGGCTGGAGGGCATTGCGAGCCGCGAGGCGGCCGAGGCCCTGGTTTCCCAGGAGCTGCTGGTCTCCGCCGACGATCGCCCCCGCCTGGCTGAGGGGGAGTTCCATCTGCTCGAACTCCAGGGGCTGGAGGTGCGGCTGGCACCGACCGGCACGCCGATCGGCACCGTGGTGGATCTGATCCACGCCGGCAACGATCTGCTGGAAGTGGAACTGAATGACAGTGCCGGCATCACCCCGGCCGGCGGACAGGCCAAGCGGCGCCGGGTGCTGATCCCCTTCGTTGAACCGATCGTGCCGCGGGTGGAGGTCGGCGAGGGCTGGCTGGAGATCACACCCCCACCGGGCTTGCTCGACCCCTGACATGGCGGCGGGAAAGCTTCTGAAACCGGGGCCTTTCCATACGATGGGGTGAGTGCGGACCGCTCATCGATGGGACCAACCGCCTGCTTGGTGCCGGTCATCCTCTGCGGCGGCACGGGCACCCGCCTCTGGCCGCTGTCCCGGGCCACCTACCCCAAGCAGTACTGGCCCCTCGCCGGCGATGGCGACGAGACCCTGTTGCAGCAGACCCAGCAACGGCTCGAAGGGCTGACCAACCTTGCTGCTCCCCTGCTGATCTGCAACGAAGACCACCGCTTCATCGTGGCTGAGCAGATGCGCCAGATCGGCGTCGATCCCGCCGCCATCCTGCTGGAGCCGATCGGCCGCAACACGGCGCCGGCCATCGCCGTGGCGGCCCTCCATGCCAGCGCCCGGGGCGAAGACCCCCTGCTGCTGATCCTGGCCGCCGACCATGTGATCCGCGACGCCGCCCGGTTTCGCGCCACCGTCGAGGCCGGCCGCGACGCCGCGGAAGCCGGCCGGCTGGTCACCTTCGGCATCGTGCCGACGGCTCCGGAAACCGGCTACGGCTACATCGAAGCTGTCGAGCCCCTGAAGGTCGGCGAGGCCGGTGGCGTGCCATCGCCCCAGCCGATCGCCCGTTTCGTCGAAAAGCCAGATCCCGCCACCGCCGAGCGGTTCATCGCCACCGGTCGCTTCACCTGGAACAGCGGCATGTTCCTGTTTCGCGCCAGCGCCATCCTGGCGGAACTGGAGCGGCTGGCCCCGGAGCTGGTGAGCTGTTGCCGCTCAGCCCTCGATCACGACAGCGCCGACCTCGAGTTCCTGCGGCTGGAGCGCGAGGCTTTCGCCAACTGCGCCAATGTGGCGATCGATGTGGCGGTGATGGAGCGCACCTCGCTCGGCTCGGTGCTGCCCCTTGAGGCCGGCTGGAGCGATGTCGGCAGCTGGAACGCCCTCTGGGAAACCGCCGATCAGGACGCCGCCGGCAACGTGCTGCGCGGCCGGGTGATCAGCGAAGGTTCCCGCAACTGCTACCTGCGCAGTGAACACCGCCTGGTGGTGGGGCTCGGCGTCGACGACCTGGTCGTGGTGGAAACGGATGACGCCGTGCTGGTGGCCCACCGGGACCGTGCCCAGGAGGTCAAGACGATCGTCCGGCAGCTGGAGGCGGTCGGCGCTGCCGAGGGCAAGGCCCATCGCCGCATCTACCGCCCCTGGGGCTACTACGACGGCGTGGTCGAGGGGGAACGCTGGCAGGTCAAGAAGATCCAGGTGAAACCGGGAGCGTGCCTGTCGCTGCAGATGCACCACCACCGGGCCGAGCACTGGATCGTGGTCAGAGGCACCGCCGTGGTGGAAAAGAACGGGGTGGAGGAACTGGTGGGGGAGAACGAAAGCACCTACATCCCGCTCGGTGCCAGGCATCGACTCTCCAACCCCGGCAAGATCCCGGTGGAACTGATCGAAGTGCAGAGCGGCCCCTACCTGGGCGAAGACGACATCGTTCGTTTCGAGGACCGCTACGGCCGCTCCGACGCCGGTCGGCCGCCCGCCGCCGTTGCGGTGCCGGCGCCCTGATCCCTTCGAGGCGCCGGCACATGGCCGATCAGGGCGGCCTCAGCAAAGCCGCAGGCCTTCACGGCGGCCAGCGCGGCATGGCAGCGCTCCGCCGGCAGGGCCGCCAGGAGGGGACCACAGGTCTGGGGGTCGATCAGCAGCTCCCGAGGCAGCAGCTCGGTGCCCTGCTGCCGGATCCGCACCCGTCCCGTTTCGAGCAGCGCGAAGGCCCGGCGGTTGGCGGGCGCCAGACTGCTGGCAAACCCCTGGCTCAGCAGCTCCCGAACCCCTGGCAGGACAGGAATCGCCCCATCCTCCAGCACGACGCTTAGCGATCCCGGCGCCGCCTCGAGCATTTCCCCCAGGTGGCCCAGCAGGCCAAAACCGGTGATGTCGGTGCAGGCCCGGCAGCCATGGGCCGCCAGCCGCTCCACCAGGGGCGCCTGGCTCTGTTGCATGACCTCCAGGGCGGCATCGATCCAGCCGGGCTGGGCCGCCCCGGCCATGGCGGCGGCGAACAGCACTCCGCTGCCGATCGGCCGGGTGAGCAACAGGGCATCGCCGGGCCGCAGGCCCCCCTTGGACCAGAACCGCCCCGACGGAACCGTTCCGTTCACGGTGAGGGCAAGACTCAGCTCGCCATCAGCCTGCCGCTGCTGAAGCGTGTGCCCACCGAGCAGGGCCGCCCCCAGGGGCTCAAGCACCGAGCAGACCCCGGCCAGGGTCTGCAGCAGCAGCTCCTCCTGAACTGACTCAGCCGCCCGGGGCAGGGTCACCAGAGCCTGGGCACTGCTGACCCTGCCTCCGCAGGCCCAGAGGTCAGAGCAGGCATGCAGGGTGGTGAGTCGACCATTCAGCCACGGGTCGGCCACCAGGGCCGGGAAGCCGTCGAGGCTCTGCAACTGCAGCTCGCCATCGGCCCCGCTGCCCACCACCACCGCATCCTCCGCCCCCGTCGCCGGGGCGCTGGCCTCGCCAAGGGCAGCCAGGCCAGCCAGGGCTCGGGCGAGGGGATCGGCCGGCAACTTGGCGGCGCAGCCCCTGCAGGCCATCGCACCCACCAGCGGCCGGCCGGAGCCCATCGGCGCCAGGGCCGTGAAGCCGGCCATGAAGCGGTGATCGATGGCGGCCTTCCAGCGCCAGAGCCAGGGGCTCGGCCCCAGGGCCAGCGGACCCCAGAACGCCACCGCCCGCGGCCGGCCACCGGTGGGATCGCCAAGCAGCTGCAAGGCACGCCGCTGGGGGCGCCAGCGGCGCAGGGATCGGCCATCGGCCACCAGGCTGCGACGCAGATTCACCGCCAGCACCGGAGCGGCCCGCACGGCCCAGACGCCGCTGGGGGGTCGCGGGTCTGCCTGGACCTGAGCACAGTCGCCGCTGGCAAAAATCGCCGGGTGCCCTTCCACCTGCAGGGTGGCCATGGTGAGCACGCGGCCCGTGGCCGGATCAACCGGCAGACCGGCCGCGGCCAGCCAGTGCGGCGCCCTGCTGCCGGTGCAGCGGACGGAGCTGACCGCAGCGGCGGACTCCTCCCAGATCGGAATGTCGGCATCCTGCAGCAGCCGCTGGCCGCAACGGTTCGCCGCGGCCGATCCCAGCCGCAGGCCCTGGCCGCGCAGGGCCAGCATCACCGGGCGGCGCTCGCCGAAGCGAGCTTTCAGGGCCAGCACCACTTCCAGCCCGGCTGCGCCGCCACCCCGCACGACCAGGGGCTTCTGATCACGGCGATCCGGGCAGGAATCCTGCAGCACGCACCAGGCGAGGAAGGGCTCCAATGGTTTGATCGGCCGGTCATCGCCGGAATCAGCGGCGGCGGCGGGCGTCACGGCGCCGACATCGAGGCTGAGCCGGTCCCAGCGGATCGGCGGGCGACCGGCGAGCAGCAGCTCGCGCCGGAGCCGATCCAGGCCAGTGATCTCAGCGCGAACAAAACCCACGCCAGCCAGCTCGCAGAGTCGGCGCAGGTCGATGCGGCAGTGCTCAAGACCGTGGAGCCCGGCGATCAGGCCGGGCACCATGCCGCTGTAGAGCGCCGTGCTGGCCCGACTCACCAGACTGATCCGGGCCCCGGGCGGCGACCCCTGCATGACCCAGCGGCGCAACACCAGCGCGTGGCTGTGCCCCCCGCCCGCCAGCACCAGATGGTGGCTCGGATCGGGTCGCACGCTCAATAGCCGCTGGGATTGGCCTGCTGCCAGGCCCAGCCATCCCGGCAGATCTCATCAAGTCCCCGGCTGGTGCACCAACCCAGCCGCTGCCGGGCCAGGCCGGGATCCGCCACGGTGATCGCCACATCCCCGGGCCGGCGCTCAACCAGCTGGTGGGCGATCGGATGACCGCAGGCCCGCTCGAAGGCCTGCACCACCTCCAGCACGGAATGCCCCTGCCCACTGCCGAGGTTGAGGGTGAGCTGCTGGGGCGGCGCGGCGAGCAGCACGTCGAGGGCGGCGCGGTGGCCTTCGGCCAGATCCAGCACATGGATGTAATCCCGCACCCCGGTGCCATCCGGGGTGGGCCAGTCGTGGCCGAACACCTGCAGCTGCGGCCGCCTGCCCACCGCCACCTGGGTGAGAAAGGGAAACAGGTTGTTCGGGATGCCATCGGGGTCCTCACCGATCCGGCCACTGGGATGGGCTCCGACCGGGTTGAAGTAACGCAGGCAGGCGATGCGCCAGCCCGGTTCACTGGCGGCCAGATCAGCCAGCATCCGCTCCACGGCAGCCTTGGTGTGGCCGTAGGGATTCACCGGTGCGAGCGGGGCCGTTTCGGCGATCGGCACCTGATCGGGCAGGCCATAGAGGGTGGCACTGCTGCTGAACACGATCGTGCGGCAACCGGCGGCAGCCATCGCCGCCAGCAGCTGACGGCTGCCGGCGACATTGACGTCCCAGTAGCGGAGTGGATCGGCCACCGATTCCCCGACGGCCTTGAGCCCGGCAAAATGCAGCACCGCATCGATCGGCGCAGCGCCGCCGAAGGCACGAGCCAGGTCGGCCGGGTTGCGGAGATCCCCTTCAATCAGGTTGAGCCGCTGCCCCGCTGCGGGCCCGGCCAGCTCGACGACACGACGCAAGGCCTCCGGGGAACTGTTCGAAAAATCATCGAGCACCACCAGGCGATGGCCGGCCTCCAGCAGCACCAGAGCGGTGTGACTGCCGATGAAACCGGCGCCTCCAGTGATCAGCAGGGTGGGCATCACGAAGCCTGGGTCAACCAAGGCGCAGATCGAGCGTCCGGCCGCCGGCGGGCGGAGCACACCAGTCGGGACGCTCGAGGCTCCAGGCCCCATCCAGCTCAGCGGTGGAGCCGGCCACAGGCACCATCTCCCCATCTCCACCATCGAACTGGAACCTGGCTACCGGCTCCACATCGGCCGGCTGACGAAACGCCGGGCTGGTTTCGATCACCAGCTGCAGCGGCAGGTGGGGATCGATGCAGGGGTGCAGGGATGGGTAGAGGCTGGTCTGGCGATAACGGAGCCCCAGCCAGCCGTCGCCGAGCGGCAGAAGCCCACCGTTGAGGCGAAGGCGGTGGCACTCGAGAAACGCCTGGTTGGCCCTGATCTCAAGACGTTGCAGGGAACTGTCCACGAAGCGGCTGGTGCTGCCCCCCTGAACCGGCGTGTCGCACAGCAGGGGCCAGGGCTCGAGGGCCTGGCGAATCTCCAGGCAGGCATCATCCCATTGCCAGTCGAGCAGGAGGGGAAAACGCCATTCCCAGATCTGGCGATACGGTTCCGCCTCGATGTCGAGGCCGTCGGCCTGGAGCAGGGTGAGCACCTGCTCCAGATCAGACCACAGGGCCGCAGGCAGCTGGAGCTCATCCGCCAGCCGCTCAGCGAAGGCTTCCAGGCTGGTGGGGCGATGGGAGGGCTCCAGCAGGTAGGCGGCCAGGCAACTCCAGAGCAGGGCGATCGCCGCGGTCCATTCAGGCCGGGGCAGGCTTTCGATCGCCCGGAATTCGATCAGCCCCTGGCAGCCGCCGCCCCAGGCAGGGTTCCAGAACTTGTCGAAGCTGATCTCGCTGCGGTGGGTGTTGCCGCTGCGATCGGCATGGATGTGACGCAGCGTCTCGCTGATCAACAGCCGCTGGTCGCCCTCCGGCAAGGCCTCGATGGCGGCATGGGCAAGGTTCAGATCGAGGCGGCTGGCGCTGCCCTCGTCCAGGCGCGGCGACTGGGAAGCCGGACCGACCGAACGGTTGCCGAACAGATAGGAGAGGCTCGGGTGATGCTGCCAGAAGCGCAGGATCCCCACCAACCAGCCCGGCCGGCAGAAGAATGGATTGGCCTCCAGGCTCGGTCCCCCCCAGAGCAGATGGTTGCCGCCGCCGGTCCCTTCGACCCGGTTGGCGTTCTGCTTCCAGGAACGCAGCCCGACCAGCTCACCGACTTCATCGAGGGTGTGGATCCAGCCGGCGTAGGCGATCCAGCTGTGGCAAACGGGCAGATTCACCTCCAGCACGCCGGGATCGGCGGTGAGCCCGAGCACCTGCCAGTGGCCATCGACATCGATCGGCAGCACTCCGCTCAGGTCGGGGCGGCTCCAACCGGCACTGGCGGCGGCGATCAGCTCAAGCAGTTGCTGCAGGGGCTGCCGGGCCAGGGGGGGCAGGAAGAGGCTCCAGCCGTCGTCGGCGATTTCCAGGGTAAGCACCTGACGCAGCACGCCCTCGGGGAAGACCTGCAGGGGCAGGCGCAGGCCGGCCGGACCTGCGGCAGGCAGCAGCTCCCGCAGGGGCTTGGCGAGTGGCCACTCGGCTGCCTGCCATCCAGAGGGTCCATCGGCTGAATCCGGCTCGCCCAGGTGGCAGAGCGGCACGGCCCAGACCCGGTGGTCGGGTGCGAGCGGATCGCGCAGCTTGAGCGGATGAAGGGGGCAGCCGAGCGCATCGCCGATCGCCGCAAGAAAATCAGCGGCCCGTTTGCCCGGCAGCGGCTTGGCCTTCTTCAGCTTCCTGGGACGGCCGGCGGCCGGCGAGGACGGCGGATCACCATCCTGGGGCCAGAGGACCACGGGATGGCCATCGGGCCCGGTGATCAGCCGCAGCGCCCAGCGAGGGTTGACCTCACCGTCGTAACGCTTGCCGGGGCAGTACATCAAGGTGCTGCCCGGCCAGACCCGACGCTGCAGCTCCAGCGCCAACGCCCTGGCATAGCTGAGCTTGGTGGGTCCATCGGCCGCGACGGTCCACTCGGCGCCCACCGGCTCGAAGGGCACATAGGTGGGCTCGCCACCGAGGGTGAGGCGGATGCCGGCCGCCTGCAGCCGGGCTTCCGCCTCTGCCGCCGTGGCCAACATCCAGTCGCTGGTCTGGGGCATGAGGGGAGCCAGGTCCGACACCACCATCTCAGCTTTCGCCCCTCGGAGCGGAAGGAAGCAGGGTGCAGGCATTGATCGGCACCGGTTTCACCTTCCAGATCCGCTCCGCATACTCAGCGATCGAGCGATCAGAGGAGAAGAAGCCACAACGGGCGCAGTTGAGCAAGGACATCCGACTCCAGCTGGCACTGTTCTGCCAGGCCTCATCCACCGCACTCTGGGCGCGGCGGTAATCGCCGATATCCGCCATGACCCGGAACGGATCCTGGGTGCAGAGGTTGGCGAGCAGGGGATGGAAGAGCTCCCGGTCGCCTTCACTGAAGTGACCCGAGCCGATCAGATCGATCGCTTCCCGGGCGATCGGATCACTTTCCAGCCAGGGCATCGGATGGTAGCCGTGCCGGTTGAGGGCCTCGATCTGCTCGGCGGTGTGGCCGAACAGGAAGAAGTTCTCATGGCCGACCAGATCGCGGATCTCCACGTTGGCGCCATCGAGGGTGCCGATCGTGACGGCACCATTGAGAGCCATCTTCATGTTGCCGGTGCCGGAAGCCTCCTTGCCGGCGGTGGAGATCTGCTCGGAGAGGTCGACGGCGGGATAGACCTTCTGGCCGAGGCTGACACTGAAATTGGGCAGGAACACCACCCGCATCCGCCCATCCATGGCCGGATCCATGTTGACGATCTCGGCGATGCCGTTGATCAGACGAATGATCAGCTTGGCCATCGCATAGCCGGGAGCCGCCTTGCCTCCGAAGATGTAGGTGCGGGGTGGGAGGTCTTCGCCATTGCGCAGCCGCAGATAGCGCTCAACGATCTGCAGGGCCGCCAGGTGCTGGCGCTTGTACTCATGGATGCGCTTCACCTGCACATCGAACAGGGAGGACGGGTCCACCAGCACGCCCAGCTGCTGGTGGATCACCGTGGCCAGCCGCTGCTTGCCCTGATCCCGAACCGAGCGCCAGCCCTCCAGGAAGGCGCTGTCGCCGGCGAAGGATTCGAGCCGCTGCAGTTCGGAGAGATCACGGCGCCAGGTGCTGCCGATCGCTTCATCCAGATAGCTGGCCAGCGGCGGGTTGGCCACGGCGATCCAGCGCCTCGGCGTCACCCCGTTGGTGACGTTGGTGAACCGGTCGGGCCAGAGAGCCGCAAACTCGGGAAACAGCTGGGTGCGGACCAGATCGCTGTGCAGGGCCGCCACCCCGTTCACCCGCTGGCTGCCGACCACGGCCAGATTGGCCATGCGCACCTTGCGATGGGGCCCTTCCTCGATCAGCGACATCCGCTCCAGCAGGTCTGGATGGCCGGGATAGCGGATGCGCACCATGCGCAGGAACCGGGAATTGATCTCGTAGATGATCTCCAGCTGGCGGGGCAGGAGCCGGGCAAACAGGTCCACCCCCCAGGTTTCCAGCGCCTCGGGCAGCAGGGTGTGGTTGGTGTAGCTGATCGCCGCAGTGGTGATCGTCCAGGCCATGTCCCAGTCGATGCCGTGGTCGTCGATCAGCAGGCGCATCAGCTCGGCCACGGCAATCGCCGGGTGGGTGTCGTTGAGCTGAACGGCGAACTTGGTGTGGAACTCGGTGACCGCCAGCCCCTGTCCTTTGAGGATGCGGAACATGTCCTGCAGGCTGCAGCTCACGAAGAAGATCTGCTGGCTCAGCCGCAGCTGCTTGCCCTGCTCCATCTCATCGTTGGGATAGAGCACCTTCGAGAGCGTTTCCGACTGCATCTTCTGAAGCACGGCCCGGGTGTAATCACCGGCGTTGAAGGAAGCGAAATCAAACGACTCCGGTGCCTGCGCCGACCAGAGCCGCAGGGTGTTGGCGGTGTGCACCCCATAGCCGAGGATCGGTGTGTCGTAGGCCACCCCCATCACGGTGTGGTCGCCGATCTTGACCGGGTAGGTCCACTCCGGCCGGATCACTTCCCAGGGGTTCCCCTGGGCCAGCCACGGGTCGGTGCTCTCCACCTGATTGCCGCAGCGGATCTGCTGGCGGAAGATGCCGAACTCGTAGCGGATGCCATAGCCGATCGCCGGGAGTTCGAGGCTGGCCATCGACTCCTGGAAGCAGGCCGCCAGGCGGCCGAGGCCGCCGTTGCCCAGGCCAGGCTCCGGCTCCTCCTCGATCAGCTCCTGCAGGTCGAGGCCCAGTTCGGTGCAGGCGGCCTGGGCGGCCTCCCTCAGACCGAGATTGACCAGATTGTTCTCGAGGTGGGGACCGAGCAGGTATTCGGCGGAGAGGTAGGCGACGGTGCGGACGTGGGCCTCGGTGTAGGCCTCGGCGGTATCGACCCAGTTGTGCAGAAGCTGATCGCGGACGGCCAGGGCGAGGCAGCGGTAGAAATCGTGGGTGGTGGCCAGGGAGGCGGACTTGGCCTGGCTGGAGAAGAGGTGGTGGCGCATCCCTTCGGCCAGGTCGTGCCCATCCGAAGGACCGGCGGCAGCACGGTCGGTGGGAGGGGCGCTGGTCGTTGCCATGGAGCGATACCGAACGTCATTGACCTTCATGGTGCGGGACCTTGCCCTGACGCTGCTCCAACGGTTACCGATTCCTGTTGATGCAGGGTCTCCCTGACAGTTGCCCGGCCGGGCGCTCTCCAGGCCGGCGCTCAGAAATGGAGCAGATCCGGCACGGCCGGGACCTCGCTGAGCACCTCGGCCTCGATCGCCCAGCTCAGCTCGCTCTCCACTCCCGGCGGCCCACTGAACGAGCCCGAAACAGCGGCGGTGAGGCTTGGCTTCGAGGAGGTGGCCAGGGGGATGTAGCGGTCATCGACGGCGCCGATGCCGCTGGGATCGAAGCCTCGCCAGCCTGCCCCGGGCAGGTAGACCTCCGCCCAGGCATGCAGGTCGTAGCGATCCGGCTTGGGCTCCAACAGGTGGTAGCCGCTCACGAAACGCGCCGGCAGGCCGACACAGCGAGACGCCTCGATCATCAGCACCGCCAGATCCCGGCAGGAGCCCACCCGCTCCTTGAGGGTGCGGCCCGCCGGCCAGGCAGGCCCGGCATGGCGCTGGGTGTACTTGACCCGGTCCTGGATCATCTCCACCAGGTTCTGAAGGAACATCAAGGCGCGTTGGTCGCTGCCCATCAAGGCTTCCTGGGCCAGCTCGACGGCGGCAGGCTCGTGTTGGCCGTTGGGCAGCCAACCCTCCAGGCTGCCCATCAGATCGCCGTTCAGGTGGCCCACTGGATACGGAAGTTCCGGTTCGTTCTGGGCCAGGCAGACCTCAAGCAGGGGCGCCACCTGGGTTTCCACATGGCTGATCGCCTGGATCTCAAGGGAATCGGTGAAACCGAAGAAATTGGCACGGAGGATGTCGTCGCCACTGGCGGCGATCAGGGGATGGAGCCGATGGGGATCCGGCGAAAAGCTCAGATCAAAGCTCAGCAGCCTCTGAAAGCCGTGGGCACGGGGCTTGAGACAGAGGCGATGGGCTCCCAGCTGGACCGGTTCGCTGTAGCGATAGGTGAGGGTGTGCCTTATGCGGGCGCGCATGCCTGGGACGTGGGAGCGATGGGAAGGGTGGTGTCCTGAGTAGCGGCCTGATCGGCTCCATCAATGGGATGGATGCAGGCGGTCGGCCCGGGTGCCGGTTGGCTGGTGATGAAGTAGCGCTCCTCGATCTGCGCGTGCAGGGTGTTCAGGTCGGTCTGGAAGTGGTCGATCGCTTCATGAAGGCCGCGATTGACCAGATCATCGATGCGCACGAAGCTCCAGTTGGCCAGCATGAGCCCGGCGAGGCATTCCAGATCATCGGGAGGCCCCGGCACCGGGTTGCTGCGGATCACCCTCAGGGATTTGTTGATGCCCTCCAGGCAGTAGCGCACCGAACGGGGGAAGATCGGATCCAGCAACAGGAAGGCCGCCACCGCCTTGGGGGCGATCGCCTTCTGCTGGGACTGCCGGAACATCTGATAGGCCCCGGCACTGCGCAGCAGCGATATCCACTGCAGTTCATCGAGGACCCCACCCACCTCCTCGGAGCTGGGCAGCAGCAGAAAGTACTTCACGTCCAGGATGCGGCTGCTCTTGTCGGCTCGCTCCACCAATCGCCCCAGCTTGCTGAACTGCCAGGACAGATCACGGCTGAGGGTGGCATCGGTGATGCCATAAAACAGCTGACAGGCGTAGCGAATCTCATGGAGCTGCTCCTGGGCGGGCTGTTGCCAGAAGCGATCACTCTCATGAACGGTGAGATAGATCTCATTGAGCTGCTCCCACATCTCGGTGGTGATCACCTCGCGGATCTGGCGGGCATTTTCCCGTGCCGACGCGATGCAGTTGACGATGCTGCTGGGGTTCTCAGGATGGTTGACCAGGAACCGCACCACATCGGTGGGCAGACCATCGGGGCAGAGAACATCGAACAGTTCCCGATCGCCGCTGGCATCGATCAGGGGCAGCCAGGGCTCGGCGCTGCCAGGCGGGCAGTCGAGGGCCATGGCCTCGCTCACTTCCAGAAACCGGGAGAGGTTCTCAGCCCGCTCGATGTAGCGGTTGATCCAGTAGAGCGAATCGGCGACGCGACTCAGCATGGGGATTCATCCACGATCCAGGTGTCCTTGCAGCCACCGCCCTGGGACGAATTCACCACCAGGGAACCCCGTCGGAGGGCGACGCGGGTGAGGCCACCCGGGCTCACCCAGGCGCCCTTGCCCCGCAGCACATAGGGTCTCAAGTCGACGTGGCACGGATAGAGCTCACCTTCGCTCAGGGAGGGCACCGTCGAGAGCTCCAGGGTGGGTTGAGCAATGAAATTTCTTGGATCCGCCTTGATCTTGGCGGCGAAGCTGAGGATCTCGTCGGGCTGGGCATGGGGACCGATCAGCATGCCGTAGCCGCCGGCCTCGCCCACCGCCTTGACAACCAGATCCTTGAGATGGGCCAGGACGTAGGCCTGGTCCTCGGCCCGGGCGCAGATGTAGGTGGGCACGTTCTCGATGATCGGTTCCTCCGCCAGGTAGTAGCGGATCATGTCCGGCACATAGGCGTAGATCAGCTTGTCATCGGCAACGCCGGTGCCCGGAGCATTGGCGATCGCCACCCGGCCGGCGCGGTAGGCCTCCATCAGGCCCCGCACGCCGAGCATCGAATCGCTGCGGAACACATCCGGATCGAGGAAGTCGTCGTCGATGCGGCGATAGATCACATCAACCGCCTCCAGGCCCGCGGTGCTGCGCATCCACACCCGGTTGCCCTCGCAGACCAGGTCGCGTCCCTCGACCAGCTGGATGCCCATCTGCTGGGCCAGGTAGCTGTGCTCGAAGTAGGCGCTGTTGAACACCCCGGGGGTGAGCAGCACCACCTTGGGGCTGTCGGTCCAGGGGGCCAGCTCCCTCAGGGCCTGAAGCAGGTGGGAGGGATAGTCGTCAATCGGCTGAACGGTGCGCCCGGCGAACAGGCTCGGGAACATCCGCTTCATCACGCGGCGATTTTCGAGGAAGTAAGCCACCCCGGACGGGCAACGCAGGTTGTCCTCCAACACCCGCCAGGTGCCCTGGCCATCGCGGATCAGATCCAGCCCGGACACGTGGCACCAACGGCCGAGGGGAGGCTTGAACCCCCGCATCTGGGGCCGCCAGCCATGGGAGCTCTCGACATCCTCGCGGGGCACCACCCCGTCATCGAGGATTTTCTGATCGCCATAGACATCGGCCAGGAAGTGATCAATCGCTTCCAGGCGTTGAATCAAGCCGAGCTCAAGGCGCTGCCAGTCGCCGGCGCGGATCAGCCTGGGCAACGGATCGAAGGGGAGAATCCGCTCGCCTCCCTCTTCACCGGAGCCGTTGAGCCGAAAAGTGGCACCGAGCCGTTTGAGCAGCAGGCCGGCGGCCACATGGCTGCGGTTGATCTCCTCGATGCCCAGCTGGCCGAGGGAAGAGAGCAGGGGGCGGAGGGCGGAGCGGGGCTCGGAAGCGGCGTTGAAGTACTCGTCGTAACCCTTACGCGGATGGTATTCGGTGAACATCAGGGCACGCTCAAGCTGGAATCGATCATGAAGAGCGTGGTTGACAGCTCCGGTGATCGTTGCTACCGATTCAAAGCGCCTTGTGGCTGGGGGCGGGGCCCTGTCTTCAGAGCAGGAAATAGAGCTGCGCCATCGGCAGCACCTCGGCCGGCTCGCAGGTCATGAGTTCGCCGTCGGCGAACACCTCATAGGTCTGCGGGTCCACCTCCACCACCGGCAGGGCGTTGTTGTTGCGCATCTCGGCCTTGCCGATGGCGCGGGTGTTCACCACCGGCACACAGGGCCGCTTCAGGCCCAGCTTCCGGGGCAGGTCATCGTCGAGGGCGGCCTGGCTCAGGAAGGTGAGGCAGCTGGGGGCGAGGGCGCCGCCGTAGGCGGCGAACATCGGCCGGCCGTGCACCGGCCCGGGGGTGGGAATCGAGGCGTTGGCATCACCCATCTGGGCCCAGACAATGGAGCCCCCCTTGACCACCAGCTCCGGCTTCACGCCGAAGAAGCCCGGTTTCCAGAGCACCAGATCGGCCAGTTTGCCCACTTCCACCGAGCCGATCTGGCTGTCGAGGCCGTGGGCGATCGCCGGATTGATCGTGACCTTGGCGATGTAACGCTTGATCCGGGTGTTGTCGTTGCGCCCCCCACATGAAGCGGCGTCCTCCGGCAGGCTGCCGCGCTGCACCTTCATCTTGTGGGCGGTCTGGAAGGTGCGGGTGATCACCTCGCCCACCCGGCCCATCGCCTGGGAATCACTGGCGATGATCGAGAAGGCGCCCAGGTCGTGAAGGATGTCCTCGGCGGCGATCGTCTCGCGGCGGATGCGCGATTCGGCGAAGGCCACGTCTTCGGGGATGGCGGGATCGAGGTGGTGGCACACCATCAGCATGTCGAGGTGTTCCTCGAGCGTGTTGCGGGTGTAGGGGCGGGTGGGGTTGGTGGAGCTGGGCAGCACATTGGCCTCGCCGCAGATCCGGATGATGTCGGGGGCGTGGCCGCCGCCGGCCCCTTCGGTGTGGAAGGTGTGGATGGTGCGGCCACCGATGGCGCGGATCGTGTCCTCCACGAAGCCCGCCTCATTGAGCGTGTCGGAGTGGATGCAGACCTGCACGTCGTACTTGTCGGCCACGGTGAGGCAGCAATCGATCGCCGCCGGGGTGGTGCCCCAGTCTTCGTGGAGCTTGAGGCCGCAGGCCCCGGCGCGGATCTGCTCTTCGATCGCCGCCGGGGTGCTGGCGTTGCCCTTGCCGTAGAAGCCCAGGTTCACCGGCAACCCCTCGGCCGCCTGCAGCATGCGGGCCAGGTGAAAGGCGCCGGGGGTGCAGGTGGTGGCGTTAGTGCCGGTGGCCGGGCCGGTGCCGCCGCCCAGCAGGGTGGTCACACCGCTGGCGATGGCGGTTTCGATCTGCTGCGGGCAGATGAAGTGGATGTGGGTGTCGATGCCGCCGGCGGTGAGGATGTGGCCCTCACCGGCAATCGCCTCGGTGCCGGGACCCACCACGATCGTCACCCCATCGGTGATGTCGGGGTTGCCCGCCTTGCCGATCGCGCAGATGCGGCCGTCACGCAGGCCCACATCCGCCTTGACGATCCCCCACCAATCCACGATCAGGGCGTTGGTGATCACCGTGTCCACCGCCCCTTCGGCCCGGGAGGTCTGGGCCTGGCCCATGCCGTCGCGGATCACCTTGCCGCCGCCGAACTTCACCTCCTCGCCGTAGGTGGTGAAATCCTTCTCCACCTCCAGGATCAGCTCGGTGTCGGCCAGCCGCAGCCGGTCACCGGTGGTGGGTCCATAGGTTTCGGCGTAGGCCCGACGATCCATCCGATAGGGCATGGCTCTGCTGCGGAAAGGGTTGAGGGAGGACTGGCGGTCAGTCGAGGGGACCGTTCACCAGGCCGTTGAAACCGAACACCTGGCGGCGACCGGCCAGCGGCACCAGGTGCACCTCCCGCTCATCGCCCGGTTCAAAGCGAATCGCCGTGCCGGCAGGGATGTCGAGGCGCTGGCCGCGGGCGCTGTCACGGTCGAACACCAGCGCCGCATTGGCTTCATAGAAGTGGAAGTGGGAGCCCACCTGAACCGGGCGGTCGCCGCGGTTGGCCACGTTGAGTGTGGTGACAGGGCGGCCGGCGTTGAGTTCGTGGCTGCCGGGCTCCGGCAGCAGCTCGCCAGGGATGAGATAAGACATGCAGGCGGGGTGATCAGGGGGATCAGCGGATCGGATCGTGCAGGGTGACGAGCTTGGTGCCATCGGGGAAGGTGGCCTCCATCTGCACCTCACCGATCAGCTCGGGAACCCCTTCCATCACCTGATCACGGCGGAGCCAGGTGCTGCCCTCGCGCATGAGTTCAGCCACGGTCTTGCCATCCCGGGCACCCTCGAGCACCTGAAAACTCAACCAGGCCACCGATTCGGGGTGATTCAGGCGGAGGCCCCGCAGCAAGCGCCGCTCCGCCAGCAGGGCGGCCGTGACGATCAGGAGCTTGTCCTTCTCCTGAGGAGTGAGATGCATGGCAAGGGATAGGCCCGAATCACTCTGGCAGTGGCCAGGCTCCGGGGCAGGTTCATCAGGAACCTTCGGCTGCCCCCCGCGATGGCGGCTACGGCCAGGTCGCCTGATCAGTTCCCTGCCACCGGTCTCTCTTGCCAGTGCCTGGGCCAGCTACGTCGAGCCGGCCGGGGCCTCAGCGAAGGCCGGTCATCGAGGCGTTGATCTTGCTGAGGTGAATGCCGAGATAGGCAGCTTCATGGCTGAGGGCCATTTTCATGCGGCTGTTTCCGGCGGCCGAAGCGGCGGTGTAACGAACGAGCAGGGAGTCCCGAAGGGCTTGATCGCGGGCAGGACTGGTGGAGACTTGGGCCATGGACAGGGGTGGGCAGGCGCGGGAAAAGGGCCGCTGAACAATGCTAGACACTTTTCGCGAGAAAAAACGATGAGCCGTCTGTAGCCGATCACACAAAAAGCGTCAGCGATCCCTGACCTTGGCCGGCGCCAAAAATCGGCTCACCCCTGAGATCCGGCCCCCCGTTACAATCTGTTACAGTTCTGTGATCCCGCTGAAACCGCCATGGCTGATTCTTCCCCCCGCTACGGATTTGTTGCTTTTGCCGAAACCTGGAATGGTCGCCTGGCCATGCTCGGCTTTGTGATCGGTGTGGCCACGGAGCTGCTCACCGGCCAGGGCATCCTCACCCAGATCGGCCTGGGCTGACGCCATGACCACCGACTACAGCACCGCGATCACCGCTGTTTTCCTGCTTGTGGTGGTGCTCACCGGGATGGTGGCCTTCGTGTTCTCACGCCCCACTGATCAGTCGTCCCGGTCTTGAAGCACCTCCGCAGCAGTTGATCTTCACCACTCCCTCTGACATTCCCTCCCCCAAAAGCCATGACAACAACTCCATCTCGCAACAATCAAATCCAGGATCTTGCCGCTCAGGAGGTGCACCTTGAGCAGCTCAAGAGGGCTGAGCTGTTCAACGGCCGTGCCGCCATGCTCGGCATTGTGATCGGAATCATCATGGAAGGATTGACTGGAGCCAGCATCATTCACCAGATCGGGCTTGGTCCCCTGGTGGATGGCTTCACCACCTGCCACACCCAGTTTCTGCCCTTCTGCTTCTGAAGCCTCCGGGTCTGAGTGAATACCCCCTAGCCTCCCGGGTTTTGCCTGGGGGGTTTGTTATGGCGTGGGCAGACAGCCAATCAGTTGATCAGGCTGACGAGGATTCAGGCATCACGGATGGTGAGGTTGTCATGCACCGCCTTGGCATCGATCAGATTGTTGAGGGCAAGGGTGGTGTTGGGGCTCAGCAGAGTGGCGATGCGGGTGCCGGCGGCGCTGATGATGGACAGATCAACAACCAACAGACGGACGGGGCTACGTTGGTGACTTGAATGGAGATGGCGCTGGCGCATCAATGCATCCATTTGGCAGGACCATCACCGCGAAGCTGGCTGGATTGATTTTCGCCGCACTTGCCGTTAGCTCCTGCTCGTGGAAGCCAGATGCTGTCCGGTCAAGAGTTCCATCGTCTGATGCCATTCGTTCGCAACCGATATTCGTGGTAAGGCATGGATGGCATACGGGCCTTGTGATTCCAGCTCATGATCTGAATCAAGGGCACCTCGAAAAATCAACGTCGCTCCCTGACAGACTTTAAAATAAGCAATAGAATTGGTTCAGTTCAACACAGCTGAATGGGACAGCGTGGATTCTGGGATGAGGAGAAGCGCATCCACAGGCTTCAGCAGAAGAAG
>NZ_JAHLYV010000018.1:0-33606 GCF_025128115.1 Synechococcus sp. CS-1326
CTTCTTCTGCTGAAGCCTGTGGATGCGCTTCTCCTCATCCCAGAATCCACGCTGTCCCATTCAGCTGTGTTGAACTGAACCAATTCTATTGCTTATTTTAAAGTCTGTCAGGGAGCGACGTTGATTTTTCGAGGTGCCCTTAATACTTCGTAGCCTGATCTTTCTGCAGTGGAGGCCAGGTAGGGCTATCGCCAGGCAGCGGTTTTGCCTGGTGCCAGTCGGCGAGTTGGTTGTTACCCGTTGAGCTTCTCTTGGGCGTTCAGCAGGGCAGCAGCGGCACATCAGAGGGGATCCGCCCGCTGTGACTCCATCGGGTCGGTGGTGGCATTGCGGGATGGCCTGCCCAGTTGCTGCCGCCTTGGGGTGAATCCAATTGCGGCCACCAACCTCAAGCAGCCGGGCTGCCGGGGCTGTTCAGCAGATGTTCTGGCCTCTGCAAGCAGCGCAGGCTGGGCAGGCAGCTCCTGAAATCCCCGCCAGCTGGTCGTTGGCCAGCGATGACGTGATCGGCCAGATGCCCCGATGCACAAGAACGACCTGGCCACAGGCAGTGCCCACCGGCCCAGGGTCACACTGGCTGTGGCCCAACCTGAAACCGGGATGGCCCAGGCGCCAGCTGTGAGCCCCACTGCCAGGATAGAGATCCTGGAGCCGCTGATTCTGCTGGAGACGGCCGCAGGCGAAGCCAAGGCAGCCAGCCCCACGACTTCTTGAGTGTCGCCTGGATTGATGCGGCGGTGGCGGTTGAATCAAGCGGATGAAGAGATTCGAACTCTCGACCCTCTCCTTGGCAAGGAGATGCTCTACCACTGAGCTACATCCGCAGATCACCTGAGGTAGCAGGCGTTGTGGACGGCATCGCCGCCAACAGATCCATCATGCACCATCGGGTGTGCGCCATGGCAACCCCCCTTGCGGGAACCAGCGAGCTGAGGCCCTCGGCGCGCCTCACGCCTCTGTTGTCCGTGATGAAGGGGGCGGAGCCGGTGCCCACTGCTCCGAGCTGCTGCCCCCGGCCCGTTCGGAGACGTTGGCAAGTCATCGGCCCCCGGAAGTGGAGGCCGGTCGCTTGGTCGCGTTGATTCTGGATGGATGCTGCACACAACGAAACATGAACTTGACCATCAACCATGCACCCTGCTTGCAGTGATTTGCGGATAACCCCTTTCTATCAATAATCCTCAGCCTTGCCTCGTGCAGAGTCTCCGGCTTTTCTGATGGTTATCTGTTGAGATAGGGGCCGTAGCCTTTGCCTCACCTTTCCCCAGTATCGCTTCGCGCCGGAAGCCTGTATCCCCAATTCTTTATTGATGGCAGCCAGTTGCCTGCACCCCTTAAGGATGGCCTTCCAGTTGCCTGTCGCCCCCCCCTCCGCCATGGCAACCAAGGGTTGGCTGCAGATCATCGTAGTTTGGGGTACTGCCGATCCAAGCAGGATGGATTGCATCAGTTTGTAGTCAGCCGAAAGGCCATATTGCTCGTCAAACGCTACCGTCTTGTAGAGTTCTGTCTCGGCAATGAATCCTGGGTGAGGATAATGCAGTCCTCGTAAAAGTTGCTGTCGCCATTTGCTTATGTCGGCTGGGATAGGATGAACAAGCCAGAGGCTCTTCAGGTGCTGAGCAGGTCGTCTGAAGTAGCCGATCGATGCAATCATCACGCGCGCTTCTTTCACCTGTCCCTCCTGCAGAAAGCCTGCATAGGCACGGGGATCGAGCAGCAGATCATCAGAATTCAGGACATGGGTGTAACGTCCGCTGGCTTGCTCAAGCCCTGCATTCATAGCGGCATAGGGGCCACCGCTGATGTTGGAGACCCACCGGCAGAAGGAATGCTTCGCAGCGTGACTGGACACCAACTCTGCAGTGCCGTCAACGGAGCCGCCATCAATGATGAGATGTTCGAGTTCCCAGCCACTTCGTGTCAGCGTCACGCGGGCTTCCAGAACACTCAGAACGTTTTCAACGATGGTGTCGACAGCATTCAGGCAAGGGGTGATGATCGTGATAAGCGGCTGGGGGCTTGCAGCGGTCTCCTGGTCAGTCCGAGCCATTCCGTGGGTTTCCCCGCCTGCAGGGGCTTGGGCCATGGGCTGCTTGCGGCTGCGCTGATCAACATCCTGCCATGGACTTAAGACTCACCGGGATACGTGGTTTAAGATGGGGTCCTGTTCAGCCTCATTCCAACTGTTTCCCTACCTTTCTTCTGGCAGCATTCCATCTGTGGGTCAGTTGTCTATCGGCTTCGATTCACAGATCCTCCGCCGGCAGCGTCGAGGTGGCATCAGCCGTTATTTTGCTGACTTAGCCACCGGACTGCAGCGTGCGGGTGTGTGTGTCAGGCTTGCCCCGAAGCAATCCAGAGGGTGGTTGAACACACCGCCATGGCGCCAAGCCGATGTGATCCATGCAACCTTCTATGGCGGTCGTCCATACAGGCTACGCACTGAACAGCGCCTTGTGAGCTCTCTCTTTGACATGGTTCCGGAGCGACATCCAGAGCACTTCTTTCTTCCTGCTCTGCGCTCTCCCCACGCAAACAAGCGCGCCTGGTTTTCTGCTTCAGACCTGATCATCAGCATCAGTGCTGCCTCTGCTGATGATCTCACTTTCTTTCATCCAGGTCTATGCACACCTCTTCGGGTGATTCATCTGGCAACAGCCATGGATAGGATCCAGCCCCAACAGGTGGACAGGCTTGTGGGTCGGCGCTTCTGGTTGATGGTCGGCAAGCGGTATGCCTACAAGAATGGCCAGACCTTGTTGCGAGCTCTGGCTTTGATGCATCAAGGTTGTGGTGCGGGTTGTGATTTTCCGCTTCTGGTCTTCGCAGGTGGCGGCCCTTGGCGTTCCGAAGAACATCAACACATTGCCGCCCACGGCCTTGAGCATGCTGTTCTCCAGCTACCTGTCAATGATCCAATGCTGGCCTGGCTCTATCGCCATGCCGAGGCTGTGCTTGTCCCCTCGCTTGCGGAGGGTTTTTCCTTGCCCCTGATTGAGGCTCTGGCTTGCGACACCCCGATCGTGGCCTCAGACATTGAGGTGCACCGTGAGGTTGGCGAGGGTTTCATGACCTTCCTGTCGCCTCTCAACGCCAGGGTCTGGGCGGACTGGCTGAGGAGTCATTCAGCAGCGGATCTGCAACGACCAAGCCGTCGCCTCGGACCTGAGGGATACGCGAGCCTGCGCCACCACTACGAGATGGATCGTCTGGTCCAGCAGCATCTTGATGCCTATGGCAGTGTTCGTTGAACGGCTCCCCGACCTGCTTGTCAGGCTGTGGACGTTGTCATGAACTTAGCGGATCTATTCTATGCTGTGTTGTATGGATGGAAGGCTCTGCTCGCAGGAGTAATGAATTAGCTTGGTAGTCCTTGCAATTCGCATGGCCGATGTCTACGAACGTTTCGTGTCAGGGTTGTCTGTGTTGGGTATCCTTTTGCCTCAGTCAGTAATGCCATCCCATTTGTCTTCCACCGGATCAGCGGAGTGGAGGTGAGCAGGTGCGCAGTCCGGCCTCCCACTGCTTCAAACTGAGAGCCGTGGTTGGATCAGGTCTACCAGCCTGTGCCTGGAATCACCCCCTCTGGCGCAGCCAGAAACTTCTCTCGCTGGCAGCTCAAGCCCGCATAGTGCAGCTGCGGGGCATTGCGTTGGCTCTCCTGAAGGTGGATAAGCAAAGCACATTCAACCAAGTCTGCCCAGCCCATGGCTGTGATTGTGGGGACCTTGCGAGCGAAGTTGATTGGGTTTCCCAGGTTTTCTTGGCAGTGGACTCGCTCTGGGAAGCCAACGCCTGCTCAGATACTATGTTAAGCCTGTTCGTCCTGCGGCTTCAATGGTCTTACCCTACTCAGAGATTGAACGTTGCCGCGTGAGCGGTGACTCACACTTGGTCACCATTCTTGATCTTGGCCGCCAGGCACTCACCGGCGTTTTCCCCTCCACTCCAGAAGATGAGGTGACCAGCGGTCCGCTGGAGCTTGTCTGGTGCCCCTCCAGCGGCCTGGTTCAACTCAGGCACTCCTACAACCCCGACGAGATGTACGGGGACAACTACGGATATCGCTCTGGACTTAACCAGTCCATGGTCGATCATCTCACGAACAAGGTGCAATATTTGGAGCGTTTGGCCGGGGTTAGCCCGGGCGATACCGTCCTTGACATAGGTAGCAATGACGCCACCACACTCAAGGCCTACCAGACCAAGGAGCTTCACCGAATCGGTATAGATCCTACCGGGGCCAAGTTTGCTGAACTCTACCCCGACGATATCAAGCTGGTGCCAGATTTCTTCTCAGCGGAAGCGTTCCGCAGCGTTTCCACTACGCCAGCCAAGGTGGTCAGTTCCATCGCCATGTTTTATGACCTTGAGGATCCAGTCTCCTTTGCGCGGCAGATCCATGAGGTGCTCGCTGAAGACGGGGTTTGGCATTTTGAGCAGAGCTACATGCCTTCCATGCTGCGGACGAACTCCTACGACACGATCTGCCATGAGCACCTCGAATACTACTCACTTGGTGTCGTAGCCAGGATTCTCGAGGCAGCCGACTTGCGCCTTGTAGATGTGGTAATGAACAATGTCAATGGAGGAAGCTTTGCTGTAACAGCGGCACGTCAATCAAACACCTCCTTGGGGAGCAATTCATCGGTCATTGACTGGCTTCTTGAACAGGAGGACCGAATGGGGCTCTCAACTCCCAAGCCATTTCGTGACTTTGAGGAGCGCGTCTTCCGTCATCGGGATGACCTTACCCGTCTTGTCAAGTCTCTGGTCGCCGATGGCAAGACCATCTTCGGTTACGGAGCCTCAACCAAGGGAAATGTCCTCTTGCAGTTTTGTGGGTTCACGCCGAGTGAAATTCCCTTCATTGCTGAGGTCAATGAGGAGAAATTTGGCCGTGTTACTCCTGGTACGAGAATACCAATCATCTCCGAGAAGCAGGCTGCTGCCATGAAGCCTGACTATTACCTTGTCCTGCCTTGGCACTTCCGAGGCGGCATTGTGCAGAGGGAGAAGCAGTATCTGGCTAGTGGTGGTCGCCTGATCTTCCCGTTCCCTGAGATTGAAATCGTTTAGCATGCAATCCATGCTTCGTAAACTGAGGAAAAGTATTGACCGCGCCTCCCAGTTGGTGGCTGATTTGGGTGGTTCTGCCATCTCATGCATGGCGAAAATTCGCCAGCTCGATGACAAATGGGAGCGCAATGCCTGCCTGTTCGGACGCCTTGCAGCCTTCCAGGTTCAGCGTATGGAGGAGATCGACACTCTTGCTGATGTTGAGTTCCAGGTTTTTTCCCAGTTTGGTGAGGATGGGATCATCGAGTGGCTGGTCTCCAGTCTGAATCTACAGAACAGGACGTTTGTGGAGTTCGGTGTTGAAAACTACCTTGAGGCTAACACCCGATTTCTCCTGCTCAACCGCAACTGGACAGGCTTGGTCTTCGATGGTGACGCCGGGAACATGAATGTACTGCGCTCGTCTGCAACCTACTGGCGCAACGACATCCAAGCCCATGCCGCGTTCATCACGGCAGAGAACATTCAACAGCTTATCGAGCAAAATGGATTTTTTGGACCGCTGGGTATCCTTAGCATCGACCTCGATGGCAATGATTATTGGATCCTGAAGGCACTTGGTGGACTTCGTCCCGACATCCTTGTCCTAGAGTGCAATCCAGTGTTCGGTGATCGGCATGCCGTTACTGTCCCCTATGATGCGAAATTTGAGCGTTTTCGAAGCCACTACTCGGGGTTGTTGTTTGGCGCATCCATCGCCGCTTTGCGCGAGCTTGCAGAGGGCCGCGGCTACGAATTCCTCGGCACCTGCATGAATGGCTTGAATGCCTTCTTTGTGAGGGCGGACCTTGCGCCCCAGCTCGCTGGAAGGATCAAGCGCCGCATCGCTTGGCCCGCCATCCACCGTGACTCGCGTGACCCTGCAGGGCGATTAAGCTATGTCCGCGGCAGGGAACGATTCGATCTCATTGCAGGTTGCATGGTTCATTGCTGCCGCTCAGGTCGGATGGTCCGTCTGGGAGATCTTGGTGAGCCCTACAGCGCAGAGTGGCTACGAGCCATGGCTCTCCCAAGGGACCTTCTGCAAGCTGCTGCGTAGCCATCTATGACTTCAAGCACTGTACTGGCCCCAGTATCGTTAGGCGAGCTGCTTGACAAGATCAGCATTCTAGAAATCAAGGAGTCACGAATTGTTGAGGAGTCTAAACTCGTTAACGTTCGTACTGAGCTGCGTTGTTTGTGTGCCATCCGCCCAGTCTCCCTTGTCGGTAACCTCGCTATTGAGCAGTGGGTGAGGTTGCTGCGAGAGGCCAACACTGAGTTGTGGGATCTTGAAGATCGCATTCGTGACAAAGAGCGTGCTGGTGAGTTCGACGATGAGTTCGTCGAGATTGCACGCCTCATCTATCGAACCAATGACAAGCGCGCCCATGCCAAGAAGATGATTAATTCGATCTGCGGCTCGCAAATAGTCGAGGAGAAGTCATATCAGCCTTATGATGACTAGATGGGTTTGAGTTGCCATTCCTTTCCCGTTCAGGGGGAATGAGTTGCTTTGCCGCCGTTGTACTCATTCAGGCGGTTGGAGAGAATCCTGGCCTGGCTTGCTGCTCTCTCGCCTCTATTGTGGGCATTCCTGTGGACGGTGTTTGCTTCAGAATTCACTCCCGGCAGCGGGCAGTATGCCCAGCCTGGAGAGTCCCATTGACCGTAGCCGTGAGTTTGCGATAGAACTGGCTTCTCTAGAACCCAAACTTTTTTGGCGATGTTCATTGTGGCTTAATCCCTGGTTATCTTGCCTGTGCCAGCACAGTAAACTATCACAGACTGCAGGACATAAAAGTTCTGGCCAAGCCCATCTTGCTTTGGTGTTGGCGTCAATCTCTCACCTCCCAGTTCCTGCCAGCTTGGACCTGGGATGAGAGTTGGGACTTCAGTCAGGCTGTTTCACCGGCCAGCAAGTGCTGTCACCGAGATCGTGGATGATTCCTTTCCAGTGTTGCTGATCCTATGATGATGACATTCCTTTCAGTCTACGGCGCCATACTGACAATATGTCGGTGGCTGTTTCTGCCTGCCTCATCACATGCAATCATCATGCTGTTGATGGTCTTCAGAGATAGAGTATCCGGCGAGTCGTCCCGCCTGCTCCATCAGGATTACGCATGAAGGCAGCACTGGTCCAGCTTGACGCCAATGGAGACTGCCTCTATGCCACGACCATCGCAAGGCAGATCAAGCAGGATCATCCAGGTTGCCACCTCACATGGTGGATTTCCTCGCGGTGTAGCAGCTTGCTGTTGGCCAACCCGTATGTGGACGAAGTCGTTACTGTTGACCTGCCTGACTGGACGAACTTCAGCCGAGATCTCATTTGGGCGTTGGCCAGCCGTGAGATCATGCGGCGGCAGGCTGGCAGCCATGCCTACGATCGGATCTGGTTCCCTCAGGTTTATCCTGATAACTTCCGTTATTTTGATGGCACTGTTCGGCCAAGCATGTTCCGCGGCTATGATCGACCTATCAGTGTTCCGATTGATCCGGTCATTTGCTTGACCTCGGAGGAGAGGGAGCGAGTCGAAGCATTCGCTCTTGAACACCGTCTACTTGAGCGTGGGAGGGTTGTGCTTTTCGAATGTTCTTCCAATAGCATGCAATCCCATGTAACGCCAGATTTTGCCAAGAAGGTGGCGAGGTTGAGCGCAGCAAGGAACATGGATCTATTCTTTCTACTCTCCACCATGCAGCCACTTGGTAGGGATCTTCCCCCCAACGCAGTGTCGGCATCTGCACTCACCATGAGAGAGAATCTTGCTCTCCTCGACTATTGCTCGGATTTCATTGGCTGCGGCAGCGGACTGACAGTGGTGGCCACCTGTGAACAGGCCAAGAAGGTTCCCAATCTCCAGATCTTGGATAGTAGGCGCTCGGTATTGGGTTCTTTCTTTCACGACTTTCACTATTGGGGGAAGCCAACCAGTCATTTCATTGAGATGCGTGATGCCACCCCGAGGGTAACGGTTGAGTGCCTTCGACGTTCTGCTGGTTCTGACCTCAAGGAGGCGATTGCCGAGTTCCACCGGCCTGTGCCTGTCACCTTCAGCTTCCTCAACTCTATTGGTAAATCCTTGATGGACCGTGGGATGTATCTTGATGCTGCCGAATCCTTGGCCCATGCTTTTCGTCGCTACCCCGACCGTACTGAGTTGCGCAATCATGCCCATCGGAGTGTTCTTCAACAGTGCCAGCTGGATAAGTCTTTCCGCTTGCCGGGTGGATCTAGGCAATGGGATTTTGTGCAGGAGTGCCTCTCATGAGTCGGGACTATCAGGTGGAACGGCTGGTCAATGGCGTTTCGCTGGCCCATGCAGCTCGTCCACACCCCCATGCGCTACTGCATTCTGGCAGCAATGCCTTTGTTGAAGAAATCTGTATCGAAGAATCCTATGGGCTTCAGGCCTATCTTCAGATTCTTGACAAGGACTGCGAGGTCCTGAGCTACCTGACTGCGGCCCAGAAGCTGCCTGATCTTGCTTCCCAAAGAGCCGCCTGGGTTGCTCCAGAATTGGAGTTGGTGCTGACCGGCCTTGATGTCCCCCAGTTTGGGGCTATCCATTGGATGGGTCGTTACAAGAGTGTTGCCGGCCGTCAGATGAGTGTGTTGCTTGTTGCCACCAAGGTTGGTAAAAAGGTGAAGAGATTCATGCAAAGTATTTTGAATCGCCTTCCTCCTCTTCCCTTTGATCGACACGTAGCCGCGATCACTCTATGGATTGTTGAAGGCACATCTTCGTCCGGTGCAGTTGTTCAGAAGCGCTTTTCCTTTCTACCTGTTATTGGCGATGCGGAGGGGGCTGATCCATTCCCTTGTTTGCGGGTATCAATGCATTCTTCACATTCATTCGTTTCATGGGCGCGCAGGCGCGCCCTTGGTTGCGTGCACTCTTCCAAGCGCTCCAGCTCTCTTGCCATTGGCAATGGGGCGAGCAATGAAATGGCGCATGCGTTGATTGAGAAGGACGAACCTGGTCATGTCCCATCGGTATCTCGGTTCCCTGGCCGCACGACTGAGGTTCAAATGTGGGGGGATTCGGAGGATGGCCGCGATTGGCCCAGGATCTCTGTCGTTACCGTAAGTTATAATCAAGGCCGCTATCTTCGTGCTTGTCTTGAGTCGGTCCTCGATCAAAACTATCCCAATCTGGACTATGTTGTCATCGACGGGGGCTCCACAGATGGAAGCCGAGAGATCCTTGAGTGTTATCGACACCGGCTCTCCCATCTCGTGATCGAACCTGATCGGGGTCAGTCCCATGCACTAAACAAGGGATTCATGTTGGCTTCTGGGGATGTGATGACCTGGCTTTGCAGCGACGACAGACTGGAGGCAGGTTCCTTGGAAATGGTAGCCAAAACTCAGTTCTATACCTCTTGCGATATGATCGTTGGTGGCTGTCGTGTTATTGATGGAATGGGTCGAACCAAGCAAATTCACCATTCTGGTTTCATTACAGGACAGCTCAGCCCGCTCAGTTTTGGCGACTTGGCCAGCTTTACCTCGACGTGGCTGAGTGGGCTCTATTTCTATCAGCCTGAAGTTTTTTTTACCCGAGATCTTTGGAATCGCGCAGGTGGCCATGTGAAGGAGCATCTTCACTATGCTATGGATTACGAAATGTTTCTCCGCTTTGCACTCTCAGGAGCAAGCCTTTTTGCGGTCGATCAAGTACTTGCTTCCTCCCGGCAACATGAGGAACAGAAGACCAGGCATGAACTCCCTATGTATCTACCCACGGTGGAACAAATTCTGAGAGACTTCCGGCGGTTACTTGGAGCCTTGCAGCAAGCATGATCAGATCCCTTGTCTTAGGTGTTTGTGGTCAGGATGGCAGCATTCTTGCCGAGGAGTTGGTGGCTACTGGGCGTCAAGTTCTGGGCATTGGCCGCAGAGCGGATGTTCAGTTCGCGATCGCAAACACTGCCTTCATCTATCGAAGGCTTGACCTCACAGACCAGAATGATTTGGACCGGTGCCTGGAGGAATTCCAGCCTGATGAGGTCTTCCATGTAGCGGCTGTCCATGGCTCGGCCGGCTTCATTTATGAAGAAGTGTGGGGGAGTGCTGTTGATGTCAACATTAAGTCTCTTCATCGCGTCCTTGAGTACGCCAGGCGTCGGCGGCCAGGGCTACGTGTCTTTTATGCCAGTTCCGCCAAGGTCTTTGGTTCTGCCCTGCAGGGTCGTGTCGATCTTTCGACCCCCCGCCTAGGTCATTGTCTTTATTCCATTACGAAGATCGCATCTGGCCAGCTCGCCGCCCATTACGAGCGCTCCCATGGCATCAGGACGACCGTGGCACTTCTCTTTAATCATGAGTCCGAGCGGCGCCCGGCTTCATTCTTCATTCCTAAGCTCTGCCGAGCTGTTAAGACCGCGTTGGCCAATCCGACGTATCGAGAGAAACTGCAGACACTCTCTTTCCATTGTGACTGGAGCTCGGCGCGTGACTTTATGCAGATGGCTATCCGTGCCGTGGAGATTGGCTGGGGAGGCGAATTGATCTTCGCAAGCGGCGTGACTTGGCTGGGTCGCGACTTTGCTCGTGAACTCTTTGCCCGACACGGACTTGACTATTCTATCCATCTGGATGCCCCGGATCATATCGATCCGCCCTCCTTTGATGTTGATATCTCCGAGACATCCCGTGTCCTTGGCCTTGCGCCCCGCCAGAGTATTCTTTCATTGTGTGAGCTAATGATCGCGAATGATAATTCCACTCTTTCTTAGATCATCTCACGTTTCTGTTTGCCCACTCCTCTTGTCTCATCTCCTGCAATATCATTTCTCCTTTTTGATCGCTTGGTTCTCTCTTTTGTCTCCTGGTGGCCGCAATGACGTTATTGCGGACGATATGCTTGTGCCCGTGACTGGACTGGGCTTCGTGTTGGGCTGAACTGGTGCGAGTGGTAACAGCCACCGTGGCTGCGCTTGTTCACTTTTCCGTTGAACGGTTGAGCGCTGTGTGCATGCGAGACCCATGTCTATTCTTGGCTTTAGGATGGATCCTTGATGCCTGATGAATCCACTGGGTTGTTTTTCGCTTCTGAACTGGCGCCTTGTCTGAATCTCTGACATGGGTGACGGTCTGGGTGGAAGTGATGGATTCGCGTTTGCCTGAGGAATGGCGACGCCGGCTGAAATTGGCTAACACTTCTATTGCCCCTTTGCCGCGCCCAATGAACCTTATTGTTCTTCATGGCTCCCGGCGGCCAGGAGATCGCAAGCGTAGGGCGGCTGCGGGTATGGTGCCCCTGGCATTGTTGCTGCGTCAAGGCCGGCAGGTTCAGGCTGCATGCTTGCGTTGCTGATCATGCTCCAGTAGAACCATCATCAACAAGGAGGCAAGATGGTCAAACACTTTGATCACGTCACGATTGTTGTTCGGGATATGGAGGCCGCCAGCCGATTCTTCAATCTGCTTGGCTTTGAGCACGAGAAGACGGTCGTGATAACGGGCGAAATCTTCTCGAACTACATGGGGGTGGCGGGAATTGAGGCTGAGCATGTGACGCTGGTGCTCGCCGGCGCAGTTCCACGCATGGAGGTGCAGTTGCTGGGCTACCGGCAGCCGCAGCCTGCCTTGGACCCGAGCATCAGCGACTTGAGCAAGCTCGGCTACAACCACATCTGTTTTGCCGTCGACGACCTGGACGGCGAGTTGCAGCGGTTGCGAGCGGCCGGCATCAGGACCCGCAACGAGATCCTCAACTTCCACGGCCGCAAGCTTGTCTTCCTTTGCGGGCCGGAAGGGATCACAGTGGAACTCTCGGAGCGCTGCGACATGTCCGATGGCGCCCCGATCACTCCCCCTAACGAATGAGAGCAGGGCCGCTGGCGGCCCGGTGGCTGGGTTTACTTGCCGATCAGGGCTGAGAGGGGGCCCATCAGCCCGCCGATCGCTGCGCTGGCGCCGGCTGCATCCGGCGTGCCGCCACCGAAGGTGCTGATCAAGGTGTTGGCTGCCGTCTCGATGGCGGGGTACTTATCACCGGCCAGGGGTTTGATCACAGGGCCGGCCTTTTCCCAGAGCCCCTTGAAGCCGCCCATGGTGGCGGCAGCGGCGGCCAGATTGCCGTTGCTCACTTCGCCCTGCCCTTTTTTGAGCAGATCAAGCACCGGGTTGACGGCAGGTGCCAGGGCTGTCTGGGTCGCGCCATCAACAGCGGTGCTGGCCGCATCCCCCATGCCTGAAGCCGCTTCCTTCATGCCTTGCTTGGCGCTGTTGCAGCCGGTCAGGCTGAGCGTTGCGGCTGCCATCACGGCCACACCGGTGCCGAGCAGCTGGGGGAATCGGGGCATCAGTTGGAGCAGCGAGCCGTCAGGTTGACCTTATCGATGGCAGCGGAATCAGCCCGCCAGATCCACGATTTGTAACTTCGGACACAGTTTCCAGCCAGGAAGCAGCGGCTCACACCCCCGCCAGCACCTTCTCCTCCTCCTCCACACTCACCACACGGCCGGCGTCGCTGAAGCCGTCGATCTGGTCGAAGTTGAGGTAGCGGTAGAGCTGGTCGGAGAGGGGATCGATCTTGGCCGCCGCAATCTCCAGGTACTCGGCCGGGCTGGGAATGCGGCCCAGCAGGGCACACACCGCGGCCAGTTCGGCGCTGCCCAGATACACCTGGGCGCCGTTGCCGAGCCGGTTGTTGAAGTTGCGGGTGCTGGTGGAGAACACGGTGGTGTTGTCTTCCACCCGGGCCTGGTTGCCCATGCAGAGCGAGCAGCCGGGCAGCTCCATGCGGGCGCCGGCGGTCTCGAACTTGGCGGTGTAGCCCTCCGCGCGCAGCACCTCGTCGTCCATGCGGGTGGGCGGACACACCCACAGCCGCGCGGCGCTGGTGCCGGCCCCGTCGAGCACGGTGGCGGCGGCGCGGTAGTGGCCGATGTTGGTCATGCAGGAGCCGATGAACACCTCATCGATCCGGTCGCCCGCCACCTCACTCAGCAACTTGACGTTGTCGGGGTCGTTGGGGCAGGCCAGCACCGGTTCGGTGAGCTCGTCGAGGTTGATCTCGATCACCTCGGCGTAGTCGGCGTCGGCATCGGCACTCAGCAGCTGTGGATTTGCCAGCCACGCCTCCATCGCCTGGAGGCGGCGGGCCATGGTGCGGGCATCGCTGTACCCCCTGGCGATCATGTTCTTGAGCAGCGCCACATTGCTGCGCAGGTATTCCGCCACCGTCGCTTCCGAGAGCTTGATCGTGCAGCCGGCGCAGGACCGTTCAGCAGAGGCGTCTGTGAGCTCAAAGGCCTGCTCCAGCTTGAGATCGGGCAGGCCTTCGATTTCGAGAATGCGGCCGGAGAACACGTTGATCTTCCCCGCCTTCGCCACGGTGAGCAGACCCTTCTGGATCGCCACCCACGGGATCACGTTCACCACATCGCGCAGGGTCACGCCCGGCTGCAACGACCCCGTGAAGCGCACCAGCACCGACTCGGGCATGTCGAGCGGCATGGCGCCGATGGCGGCGGCGAAGGCCACCAGGCCCGAGCCGGCCGGGAAGGAGATGCCCAGCGGGAAGCGGGTGTGGCTGTCACCGCCGGTGCCCACCGTGTCAGGAAGGAGCATGCGGTTGAGCCAGCTGTGGATGATGCCGTCGCCGGGGCGCAGCGCCACGCCGCCGCGCGACGCCATGAAATCGGGTAGCTCGGCGTGGGTTTTCAGATCCACCGGCTTCGGGTAGGCGGCGGTGTGACAGAAGCTCTGCAGCACCAGATCGGCGGAGAAGCCCAGGCAGGCCAGTTCCTTCATCTCGTCGCGGGTCATCGGCCCGGTGGTGTCCTGGGAGCCCACGGTGGTCATCAGTGGTTCGCAGCTGGTGCCGGGGCGCACGCCGCTCAGGCCGCAGGCCTGGCCCACCATCTTCTGGGCCAGGGTGAAGCCCTTGCCGGTGTCGGTGGGGGCCACGGGGCGGATGAACAGATCGGAGGCGGGCAAGCCCAGGCGGGCGCGCACCTTGTCCGTCAGGGAACGGCCGATCAGCAGCGGGATGCGACCGCCGGCGCGCACCTCATCGGTGATCGTGCTGGGCTTGAGCTCGAAGCTGGCCACGATCTCGCCGGCGCCGGCTTCGCCCGCCGCGCGCTCGATCGTGCCGGCATAGGGGCGGATCGTGATCACATCGCCGGTGGCCAGCGCCGCCACATCGCATTCGATCGGCAGGGCGCCGGAATCCTCGGCCGTGTTGAAGAAGATCGGCGCAATCTTGCCGCCCAGGATCACGCCGCCGGAGCGTTTGTTGGGCACATGGGGGATGTCGGTGCCGGTGTGCCACAGCACCGAGTTGATCGCTGATTTGCGCGAGCTGCCGGTGCCCACCACATCGCCCACATAGGCCACCGGATGGCCCTTGGCCTTGAGGGCGGTGATCTGCTCGAGGCCGCCTGGCTGGCGGGTTTCGAGCATCGCCATGGCATGCAGGGGGATATCGGGGCGGGTGGTGGCGTGGGTGGCCGGTGAGAGGTCGTCGGTGTTGGTTTCCCCCTCCACCTTGAACACCGTGACGGTGATCGCTTCGGCCAGCTCCGGCTTGGCGGTGAACCATTCAGCCTCGGCCCAGCTCTCCACTACCTGCTTGGCCCACGGATTGGTCTGGGCCAGCTCCAGCACATCGTTGAAGGCGTCGTAGACCAGCAGGGTGCGGCTCAGCCCCGTGGCGGCCTCAGCCGCAATGGCGGCATCGGGGTGGATCAGCAGCGTGATCAGCGCCCCCACGTTGTAACCGCCGATCATCGTGGCCAGCAGCCGGGTGGCCGCGATCGGCTCGAGCAGCGGACTGGTGGCCAGCCCCTGGGCCACGGCACTCAGCCAGCCGGCCTTCACATAGGCCGCCTCATCCACCCCCGGCGGAATGCGTTCGCTCAGCAGATCCAGCAGGAACGCCTCCTCGCCGGCGGGCGGCCGCTCCAGCAGCTCGGTGAGAGCCTGGGCCTGGGGCGCCGAGAGCGGCAGCGGCGGCACGCCGAGGGCCTCCCGTTCCGCAGCGGCCTGGCAGTAGGTGGCCAGCAGGTTGGAATCGGAGAACGGGGCGGCCACCATGCCTGAATCAATCGAGCGTTTTTCCATTCTCCCGCCCGCCGCCGACCCCGTGGTCACGACTGTTGCCAAAGCGAGGGTGTTCTGACTGTTTAGGGTGATGAATTCGTTTTCGGTTCTCGACCGCGACCGGCATGAACCCCACCTCCGATCTCCATGTGGTGGAGACCCGGCCGCTCGTCGCCCCTGCTGTTCTGCACCGCGAACTGCCCCTCTCCGCAGCCGCCGCGGCCACCGTTGTTTCCACGCGGGATCGAATCAAGGCGATCCTGCATGGCCGGGATTCACGCCTGCTGGTCATCGTCGGCCCCTGCTCGGTCCACGACCTCAAAGCGGCGCGGGAATACGGCGACGCCCTTGTGGAGCTCCAGCAGAAGCATCGGGGTCAGCTGGAGGTGGTGATGCGGGTCTACTTCGAGAAACCCCGCACCACTGTGGGCTGGAAGGGCCTGATCAACGATCCCCATCTCAACGGCAGCTACGACATCAACACCGGGTTGCGGCTGGCCCGCAGCCTGCTGCTCCATCTCAACGAACTGGGCCTGCCCGCCGCCACTGAGCTGCTCGACCCTGTGGTTCCCCAGTACATCGCTGATTTGATCAGCTGGACGGCGATCGGGGCCCGCACCACCGAAAGCCAGACCCACCGCGAGATGGCGTCCGGTCTTTCGATGCCGATCGGCTTCAAGAACAGCACCGATGGCAGTGCCCTCACGGCGATCAATGCCATGGAGGCGGCGGCACGGCCCCACCATTTTCTCGGCATCAGTCAGCTCGGCCATGCCGCGATCGTGTCCACCACCGGCAACCCGGATGGACACCTGGTGCTGCGAGGCGGCAAGGGCGGCACCAATTACCACCCCGAAGCGGTGGCGGCGGCGGCTGCCTCCCTGGCCCGGGCCGCTCTGCCAGCTCGGCTGATGGTGGATTGCAGCCACGGCAATTCCAACAAGGACTACCGTCGCCAGGCCGACGTGGCGGCCCAGGTGGGCGCCCAGCTCGGTGAAGGCTCCCGTCATGTCATGGGGGTGATGATCGAGAGCCATCTGGTGGCAGGCAACCAGGCGATTTCCGCCGATCTGTCCCAGCTGACCTACGGCCAGAGCATCACCGATGCCTGCATCGACCTAGCCACGACCCGGGAGGTGCTCGATCGGCTGGCAGAGGCTGTGGCCGGGGTTCAGGCCACGGCCATGGCGCCGGTCTGAACTCTGCTCTGGCACTCCATTCCTTCGAGTGCCAGATTTATTTTCAGGCCCAGAACTGTTCTGGCTGAACATCAGCCCGGGCGGGAGTGTCTACGTTGCCGGAGTCACTGCGCCTGGGTGATTCTGACATGGCCTATCTCCTTCAATTCTGCGGTCTTTCTGAGCCGCTCCAGATGTTCTATCTGCAGCAAAGTACGGAATCCGTTCAGGAGCCTGGTCCTCTTTTTGCCGGGTTCCGGCCCTTTCAGCTCGATGATCTGCTGGGCTGGGCCTATGCCGCCTCGCGGCAGCGGGGCTGGGATCCGGAGGGGATCCAGCGCACGGTGCTGAACGTGTGGATGGAGCGGGCCGAGGTGATTCGCCAGTGGCAGATCCGGCTGCGGCAGGAGCCCAGTTCCCGCCTGCTGGTGGCGGGCCTCGGCACCCACGACGACTGGCAGCAGCGCTGCGAACGGATGCTTCAGGCCTGAGTGGAGAGCAGCCTCCAGAGCAGTCCGGTCACGATCGGCACGGTGAGATTATCCAGCCCGAAGACGGCCAGCTGCTCCAGCGCCGTGGCCACCAGGGCAACCCCAACCAGGCCACCGGGCGCCAGCCCAGCCGCCTCGCCGGTGGCTGCCTGCAGACTGACCAGAACAATCCAGCCCACCAGCCCCATCGTGGCGGTGCCCAGCAGGGATTTCCGCTGGCCCCAGATCTGCCAGCTCGGCGAAGGGATCGCCGCTCCGAGCACCCCGGCCAGTCCATCCCCCAGGGCCATCACCAGCACGCCTGCCGCCACGGCGTCAGGGTGCCGGGGCCAGAACAGAATCAGGAGCACGGTGATGGCGGCGCCATAGGCGATCGTGCCGTAGCTGGCGCGGCCGACATCCTCGATGGCCGGCAGCAGCCGGATCCGATGGTTGAGCGCCGCAATCGCGGTGGTCAGGGCCGCCGCTCCCACGGCGATCGGGCGATCGATGCCGACGATCCAGGCGATCACAACGACGGGACCGGTGCCGATGTGGACGAGCTTGCGACTCCATTCCCGCTGCCCGGGCCAGCGCCGCCGCAGCCAGAAGGCTGCCAGCAGCAGCAACCCGAGCCAGAGAGCCACGGCTGCAACCCCAGCCGCCTGCTGACTGGCTCCACTGAGGCCACCCCATCCGCTCAACGTTGCCAAGCCGGCTCAGGCGGCCTGCTGGTAGCTGCTCATCAGCCGCAGTTTCATGATCGCTTTGGCCTCCAGTTGCCGCACCCGCTCACGGGAGACGTTGATCGTGCGGCCGATCTCGGCGAGGGTGAGCGGCTCGGTGCCCTCCAGGCCGAAACGCAGCTTGAGAATCTTCTGCTCGCGTTCATTGAGCTGGGACAGCCAGGAGCCCAGGTGCTCCTTCTGGATGCTGCGGTCCATCGAATCCATCGATTCGTTGCTGGCCGGATCCGGAATCAATTCCCCCAGGGTGCTGCGGTCTTCTTCACCGCGGGCATGGGCATCGAGAGAGGCGCAGGGGGCGCTCTGGGTGATCAGATCCTCGAGATCCTTGGGCTCGATGCCCATTGCATGGGCCAGTTCAAGCCGGTTGGGCTGGCGCCCGAAACGATGGGAGAGCTCACGGGTGATGCGCCGCATCTTCGAGAGCTTTTCACTGACGTGAATCGGCAAGCGGATGGTGCGGGCGCTGTTGTCGATCGCCCGGGTCATGCCCTGGCGGATCCACCAATAGGCGTAGGTGGAGAACTTGTAGCCCATGGCCGGATCGAACTTGTCGACGGCGCGCTCCAGACCGATCGCCCCTTCCTGGACGAGATCCAGCAGTTCAAGACCCTGGTTCTGATACTTCTTGGCCACACTCACCACCAGCCGGAGATTGGCGGCCATCATTCGATCGCGGGCTCTGGTGCCCATCCGGATCTGATGCCGTTGGCGTGGGGTGAGCGAATCGGCCGGCAGGGCGTGAAGAATCTTCATCCCCTGCACGTGGTGGGCGAGCTCGATTTCCTCGGCGGGAGTGAGCAAAGGAACACGTCCGATCGTGCTCAGATACCACCCGATCGAGTCTGCGCTCAGACGGCCGCTGGTTCGTTGCTGACCCACTCTGGACGACGGCTTTGAACCATCCCCCTGAACTGCAGACGCAGCCGTGGATCGCGGAGGTGTCCCCATCACCTCGGCCTCCCATAAGTTATGGGCGGAACTTAGCAGAACCAGTGGCCGTTCGACGTTGCGAAATCCAGAAAATTCCGAAAATGCTCCACACTTCCGCTGAAATCCAAAGATTTCATCTGGCCGCACTGTTCCCAGCTTGTATCCGAGAAGACAAACTTATGGCCCCGCCAGTAAGCCGGTTCGCCACTTCTTGATCAGATCGAGCTGGGCGCAGTGCAGCTCGCCTTCCGGCTGACGCTGGATGAAAGTGCCGTCACTCTGCATGTCCCAGGCGGCGCAGTTGTCGTTGACATAGGCGTCCAGGAGCCTCTCCAGCTGGGCTCTGAGCTTCGGATCATCCACCGGTGCCACCGCCTCCACACGCCGATCCAGATTGCGCGGCATCCAGTCGGCGCTGCCGAAGAACATCTCCGGCTCGCCGTTGTTGCCGAACCAGAACAGCCGCGAGTGCTCCAGGAAGCGACCGATGATGCTCTGGACACGAATGTTCTCGCTGACTCCGGCCAGGCCGGGCCGCAGGCAGCACATGCCGCGAATCACCAGGTCAATCGTGACCCCCGCCTGGGATGCCTCATAAAGCAGGGCGATGATCGCCGGATCCACCAGGGCATTCATCTTGGCCCGGATCGCTCCAACGCCACCAGCGCGGGCGTGGCTGATCTCGCGTTCAATCAGGGCCTCCATCCCTTTGCGCAGGGTCACCGGTGCCACCAGCAACCGGCGGAAGCTCTGCTGCTTCGAGAAGCCGGTGAGGTAGTTGAACAGTTCCACCAGATCCTGGCCCAGCTCCGGCCGGGCCGAGAGCAGGCCGATGTCGGTGTAGAGGCTGGAGGTTTTGGAGTTGTAGTTGCCGGTGCCGATGTGCACGTAGCTGCGCAGCTTCTCCTTTTCCTTGCGCACCACCAGCATGATCTTGGTGTGGGTTTTCAGGCCCAGCACCCCATACACCACATGCACGCCGGAATGCTCGAGCTGGCGGGCCCACTGGATGTTGTTGTCCTCGTCGAAACGGGCCTTCAGCTCCACCAGGGCCATCACCTGCTTGCCGTGCTCGGCGGCCCGGATCAGGGCCGAGATGATCGGCGAATTCTTGGAGGTCCGGTACAGGGTCATCTTGATGGCCAGCACCGAGGCGTCGTCGGCGGCCTGGTTGATGAACTCCTCCACGGAGGTGGCGAACAGCTCGTAGGGGTGGTGAAGCAGCACATCGGTGCGGCGAAGCACCGAAAAAATGCTCTGGAATTCATCGGGTTTGATCGAGCCGTCTTCCAGCTGGCTTTTCTGGGCACGCACCAGGGCGGTTGGCGTACGCCCCTGGTGGGGTTTGTCCTTGAGCTCCGGCAGGGGGAGCGCCATCAGGCTCATCAGGTCATCGAGGCCGAGCGGGCCATTGATCCGATAGAGATCCCCGGGGTCCACATCGGTGCCTTCGAGCAGTTGCTCCACCACCAGATCGGGCATTTCATTGGCCACCTCCAGGCGCACCACCTCACCGCCACGACGCCGTTTGCGCAGCCCCTCCTGCAGGGCCTCCATCAGGTCGTCGGCTTCCAGGTCGCGCAGTTCCAGGTCGGCATCACGGGTGACGCGGAAGAAGTAATGCCCCTCGATCGTCATGCCGGGGAAGAGCAGCTGCAGGTTGAAGGCCACCACCTGCTCCAGGGGAACGGCGGTGAACACCGGCGTGGGCTCGCGGCTGCTCAGTTCGGCGGGGATCTCCACGAAGCGGGGCAGGATCTTCTGGGGAACCTTCACCCGGGCGAATTGCTGCTGCCCGGTTTCCGGGTCGAGAATGATCGCCGCCACGTTCAGGCTGAGGTTGCTCATGAACGGGAAGGGGTGGGCCGGATCCACAGCCAGGGGAGTGAGCACAGGGAAAATGGCGGTCTGGAAGTAGTGATCCGTCCATTCCTTCTGCTTCTTGTTGAGCCGCTCGTAATCAGCCAGGTGGACGCCCTGCCCGGCCAGTTGCTGCTTGAGGTGCTGGCGGTAGTGAACCTGCTGTTGTTCCAGCAGTGGCCGGAGTTTCTCCTGAATGGCCAGCAACTGTTGCTGGGGGGTGAGATTGTCGTCGCTGAGCACGGTGACGCCCGCATCCACCTGGGACTTGAGCGAGGCCACCCTCACCATGAAGAACTCATCGAGGTTGTTGCTGAAGATCGCGCTGAACTTCGCCTGCTCCAGCAGCGGCGTGCGGGGATTGAGTGCCTGGGCCAGCACCCTGCTGTTGAAGGCGATCCAGCTCTGTTCCCGGTTGATGTAAAGCTCGGGGGCCACCACTGGATCGCTCATTGCCCTGACACCGCGCAGTTCTGGCCGTCCGCAAGGTAGCAATCAAGGCTGGATCGTTTCGGTATGGGGCTTGCTTGCCTCCTTGCCACCCTGTGTGGGAAAACCTCCGGCTACCAGCACCGCCACCCCGAGCAGCAGGGTGATGCCTAGCCAGAAGGGACTCTTCTGCCCCGCCAGGTCGTAGGCGAGGCCGGCCAGGGGTGGGCCGATGAAGCTGCCGAGGCTCTGCAGGCCCTGCAGGCTGCCGAGGGCGGCACCCTGGCCGCTGCTGTCGAGTCGCCGGGACACGAGGCTGCGCAGGCAGGGGGTGACCAGGCCAGTGCCTGCCGCCAGGATCGCCACAGCGCTGAACACCACCGGCTGGGCATTGGCGGCGTTGGCGGCCGGCACCAGCAGGCAGCCGGTGATCACCAGGCCGAGGCCGGCGAGGGTGAGGCGCCATTCACCGAAGCGTTGCACCAAGGGGCCGATCAGGCCTCCCTGCACCACGGTGGCCACAACGCCCACCACCAGGAAGGCGGCGGCAGAGAGGCCCGGTCCCCAGCCGAACGCCTGCTTGAAATAGAGCACCAGCACGGCGGTGAAGCCGTTGAAAGCCAGGAAGAAGAGGAAGAAGGCCAGGCTGAGGCGCCGCACCTGGGGGTTGGTGAACACCTTCCGCAGCTGGCTGAGCGGGCTGAGATCACGCTTGCGGGGCAGTTGCCGGCGCGCCGCTGTCGGCAGGGTTTCAGGCAGCACCGTGAGCACCAGCACCAGGTTCACGGCCGCCACGGCCACCGCCAGCAGCAACGGCAGGGTGATGCTCACGCCGGCCAGCAGGCCGCCCAGGGCCGGCCCGAGGATGAAGCCGAGCCCGAAGGCCACGCCGATCAGCCCGAAGGCCTTGGCCCGCTGCTCCGGCGGGCTGATGTCGGCCAGCACGGCGCCGGCGGTGGCGGCGGTGCCGCCGCTGACGCCATCGATCAGCCGGGCGGCGAACAGCAGCGGCAGCGGCCAGGCGCTGCCGGCCGGCCAGGGCACGGCGAGGGTGAGGGCAAAACCGCCCAGACCCAGCACCGAGCCGGCCACGCAGGCACTGATCACCGGCTTGCGCCCGAAGCGATCGCTCAGCGCGCCGATCAGGGGGGTGAACAGGAACTGGGCCAGGGCGTAACTGCCGGCCAGCAGGCCGAGGGTGCGGCCATCACTGGTGAAGCTGGCCAGCAGGAACGGCAGCAACGGAAACACGATGCTCTCGCCCAGCCGGTCGTTGAGCAGGGTGAGAAAGGCGCAGAACCGCGTGGAAGGGCGCGTCCAGCCCATGGCATCAACGCGCGGCAATGTCCATACCTTCCCATGGGAGGCCGCTACCGCTCTCGCAGGCCGCTGATCCACGCGGGCGTCCGGCCCGCCAGTTCCACGAGGACCAAAGCGACTGTTCCGCCCAGCATCACCAGCACGAAGCGATCGAGGCCTTTGCGCCGCGACGCTGTGACCTCCCCGGTGGCCACGCTGGCCGATGACCAGATCCACCACTGCCCGAAGGGAGGCTGCCAGACGCTCACCGCCAGGGAAGAGAGCGTCACCGCCAGGGCGCGGAGCAGCGCCTGACGCCCCAGTTGACGCCGCTGCTCCGGCGGCACGGGCCAGCTCCGCTCAGGCAGGGGTGCTCAGCACAGGGCGGCGAGATCGCCGACCCCCACCACGCGGGCCAGGCGGGCCAGGGAGTTGATCGCCTGGACGTGCTCTGTGCTGGTGGAGGCGGCACAGGCCTCCTCCACCAGCACCACCCGGTAATCCCGGTCATGGCCTTCCCGCGCCGCCGCCTGCAGGGCCCAGCAGGTGCTGACGCCGCCAAGCACCAGCTGCTCGATGCCGCCGGCCCGCAGCACCGGCTCCAGGGCCGTGCCGTGGAACGGACTCAATCGCGGCTTGACCAGCACCAGATCGGCCGCCTCCACCGCCAGATCCGGATGGAACTCCGTTCCCCACTGACCGAGCTGGAGGGCGCCCAGCTCCCGGGCGCGGCCGAAGATCGGGGCGTGGCTGGGAAGCTCGGGGTAACCACGAGCGAAACCCACCTTCACCAGGATCGTCGGCCAGGCGCGGCTCCGGGCCAGCTCAAGCGCCCGGTTGGCTGCAGCCAGCACCTGCCGCCGCTGCACTTCGGCAGCGCAGGTGGGGATCGCCCCGTCCTGATGGGTGATGTCGTTGATCAGATCGATCAGCACCAGCGCCGTGCGCATCGGCCGGCCTCAACCGCGCTCGTGGCCCATCATTGCCCTGCCCGCCAGAGCTTCCAGCGCTCCAGGGCCAGCCGCGCGATCCAGGGAAAGACGCCCAGCAGCGCCAGCGACAGCAGCAGCGGCGGCGTGAGGATGCCTTCGAGGCTGCGCAGCTGCCCCAGCTGCGTGCCGGCGTTCACGTAAACGAGGGTGCCGGGCAACATGCCGATCTGGCTGGTGACGTAAAAGGAGAGCGTGCGGATCGGGGTCAGCCCCATCACCACATTCACCAGGAAAAAGGGGAACACGGGCACCAGCCGCAGGCTGAGCAGGTAGAGCACCCCGTCGCGGCGCAGGCCCGCCTCGATCGGGGCCAGCCTGGCGCCGAAGCGGTTCAGCATCGGCTCGCGCAGCAGGGTGCGGGCGAGCAGGAAGGCGATGGTGGCCCCGGCGCTGGAGGCAAATGAAACCAGCAGGGTGCCGAGCCCCAGCCCGAACACCGCGCCTCCGGCCAGGGTCATCACCGCCGCGCCGGGCAGGGAGAGCCCGGCAACCAGCACATAGGCCAGGCCGTAGAGGGCCGCGGCACGGACAGGCGTCTGCTGGCGCCAGGCCAGCAGGCTGGTGTGGGCGTCGCGCAGGGCGTCGAAGCTGAGCTGCCGGGGCAGATCCAGCAGGAAGAACAGCGCTACCAGGGCGGCCACCGCCAGCAGCAGCAGCCAGCGCCTGGAGGCTGGGCTGGAGTCAGGGCTGGAGGCTGGGCTTGACGGCACGTCTTCCTCGGGGTCTGGCGTCATGCGGCCAGCGCCCCGCCGCAGCTGGAGCCGCTGCCGGCGGTGCAACCAAAGCAGTGGTCGGCCACCTGGATCGGATCGCCGCTGGGGTCGCGCCCCAGCAGATCCCGCAGATGGGGACGGTTGCCGGGTCCCGCTGCCACCAGCCCCAGCTGCTGGTTGAAATCGCAGTCGTAGAGGAAGCCCTGCCAGTCGACGCTGATCAGCTGGCGGCACATCACCTGCTCCAGGTTGGCGTCGCGGTGGCTGCGGCGCAGCAACTCCCGATAGTCCTCCAGCTCCCCCTGGGCGCTCAGCACCGCCGCGAAGCGCTGCACCGGCATGTTGGCCAGGGCATAGAGCCGGTTGAACACCACGCCGTGATCGGCCGCCAGCACCCGGCGGTAGTCGGCCTCCAGCGGCCCCTGCGCCGGTGGCAGCGCCGCCCCCTGGGGGTTGTACACCAGGTTCAGCTCCAGACCCGAGCCCGGCTGGCCGTAGCCGAGCGCGTTGAGCTGGCGCAGGCCGTCGATGCTGCGCTGGAACACGCCGGAGCCCCGCTGACGCTCCACGTTGTCCTGCAGATAGCAAGGCAGCGAGGCCACCACCGTGACCCCCTCGGCGGCCAGAAAGGCGGCCAGATCCTCCTGGCCAGGCTCCTGCAGGATCGTGAGATTGCAGCGATCGATCACCTCCACCCCCAGGGCGCGGGCCCGTCGCACCAGTTGCCGGAACTGGGGATGCAGCTCCGGCGCGCCGCCGGTGAGATCGAGGCAGCGCAGCTCCCTGGCGGCCAGCACCGCCGGGATCAGGGCCAGGACGTCTGCCGCCATGCTTTCGGTGCGGGTCGGGCCGGCATTCACGTGGCAGTGCACGCAGGCCTGATTGCAGCGGTAGGTGAGGTTCACCTGCAGGGTTTCCAGGCGGCCTCGCCGCAGCGGCGGGAAGACGTTGCCGGGTTCCAGGCGGTCGCGTCCAGGGGTGGTGCGCTGGGGGGCGATGGTCACGGGGTGATCAGGGTCGTGCTGGTGGGAACGCGCCGGCCGGCGGGGGACTGCCAACGGGGGCACTGCCAACAGGGGCATTGCCAACGGGCCCAGACCCTTCTAATCGGCCCTTTCCAGCAGCTGAGGCCGGTTGCCTCGGGTGAGCAGGGGTCGACACTGGCTTGCCTCTGCTGCTGGCTGGCCATGGAGCTGGAATTCAGGCGGGTCGTTTTCTTCGGCCGCAGCGCGGCTGAATGCCTGGAGATGTACGGCCTCGCACCGGCCCAGTGGCTGGGCGCCTCGGTGCTCGATTGCCCGGGTGGGCCGGGTTCGCTGGCCGCGGTCCTGGGTGAGGTGGGACTTGATGTCACAGCGGTGGATCCCTGGTACGGGGCATCCCCCGAGTGTCTGGATCGTCAGGCCCGCGGCGACATCGCCCTGGCCATGGAGCAGATCGCCGCTGCCGATCACCTGGCCGCCGGCTTCGACCTGAAGGCCTACCGCACCGAGAAGCATCGGGCGCTGGAGGCCTTCCTCGCCGACTACGGCCGCCGGCCCCAGCGCTATGTGCAGGCGGCCCTGCCGGTGCTTCCTTTCGCCGATGCCAGCTTCGATCTGGTGCTGAGCGGACACCTGCTCTTCTCCTATGCACCTCTGGATGTGGGGGGCCTGATGCCGACAGGGGGCTTCGACTTCGCCTGGCATCGCCGGGCCATCGCTGAGCTGATGCGGGTCTGTCGCCGGGAGGTGCGGATCTACCCCGCCCACACCCTGCAGGGCCTGGCCCGACGCCATCCCTACGCCGAGGCTTTGCTGGCAGAGCTCCCCGCCGGCTGGGCGGGCAGGTTTCAGCCGTCCCGCTACGTCCAGGGGCACATCGGCAGCACCGAGGGCCTGCACCTGGAGCGCCTGACCCCGGCTTAGCGTTCGCAGATTCGCGTGGGATCCCGTGCCGGAGGTCCGCAGGCCCGATCCGTCACTCAGCCACCTCAACGCCAGCGGCGAGGTGCACATGGTGGAAGTGGGCGATCGCCCCGCCACCGATCGCCGTGCCGTGGCCGAGGGCTTCATCGCCATGGACCCGGCGGTGCTGGCGCTGGTGCTCGACGGCCGCGCCGCCAAGGGGGATGTGCTGGCGGTGGCACGGGTGGCGGCGATCCAGGGCGCCAAGCGCACCTGGGAGCTGATCCCCCTCTGCCACCCGATTGCGCTCACGGGCCTGGAGGTGCGCATCGAGCCCAGCGCCGATGGCGGCGGCCTGCGCATCGAGGCGATGGCCCGCACCACCGGCCCCACGGGGGTGGAGATGGAGGCGCTCACCGCCGTGCAGATCGGCCTGCTCACCCTCTACGACATGGTGAAATCCGCCGATCCGGCCATGACGATCGGCCCGGTGCGGTTGTTGAGCAAAACAGGCGGACGCCATGGCGCCTGGTCCCATCCCGGCGCCGTGCCCTCCTGAGCCGAGAGTCCTGATGAGCAGCCGCGCTGCAGCGTTTGAGCCTTACCCCCGCGAGGGTCTGCCCCTGGAGGAGGCCCGCCGCCAGGTGCTGGCCGCGCTCACGCCCCTGGCCGGCAGCGAGCGGCTGCCGCTGCCGCAGGCCCTGGGCCGGGTGAGCGCGGCGCCGGTGCTGGCCGCGGAGGCGGTGCCAGGCTTCCGCGCCTCGATCATGGATGGCTATGCCCTGGCGGTGGCGAGTGTCCCGCAGCCGGGACACTCCTGGCGCCTGGTGGGCCGCTCGGCGCCGGGCGCCCCCTATGCCACGCCGCTGCTGGCGGGGGAAGCGATCCGCATCCTCACCGGTGCTCCCCTGCCGGAAGGGGCCACCCGGGTGCTGCCCCAGGAGCTGGTGGAAGCCGAGGGAGAGCGCCTGAGCCTGATGCGTGAAGCGGGGTCCAACCCCTGGATCCGCGCCGCCGATGAGGAGGCCGCTGCCGGCCAGGAGCTGCTGGGAGCCGGGGTGCGGCTGGGCCCGGCCGATCTGGGCCGGCTGGCCAGCTGCGGCGTGGCGGAGCTGGTGGTGCGGCGGCGGCCGCGGCTGGGATTGCTGATCACGGGCGATGAACTGGTGCCTGCCGGCAGCCGGCGCGGCCCGGGCCAGATCTGGGAGAGCAACGGCACCCTGCTGTCGGCGCTGCTGGCGCGGCTGGGGGTGGAGGTGGCCGAGCAGCGGGTGGTGGCCGATGCACCGGTGCAGCTGCGCGCAGCCCTGCTGGAGCTGGCGGCCGGCTGCGATCTGGTGGTGAGCACCGGCGGGGTGTCTGCGGGCGACAGCGACTGGATTCGGCCACTCCTGGCCGAGCTGGGGCAGGTGAGCTTCTGGAAGCTGTTCCTCAAGCCCGGGCGCCCGTTCGCCTTCGGGCGGCTGGGGGATGGGGGCGCTGGCACGCCATTTTTTGGCCTGCCGGGTAATCCGGTGGCGGCCGCGATCACCGCCCTGCAGCTGCTGCTGCCGGCGCTGCAGCTGCTGGAGGGGGCGCCGGTGCAGCCGCTGCCGCGCCTGAAGGTGCGGCTGGCGGCGGAGCTCAAGCGCGGCGCCGGCCGCCCCGAGCTGGCCCGCGCCCGGCTGCAGGTGGGCCCTGATGGCGAGCTGCTGGCGCTGGTGGACGGCAGCCAGGCCTCCTCACGGATCGGTTCGCTGCAGGGTGCCGACCTGCTGCTGGAGATTCCGGCGGAGCTGGGCGCGCTGGCGGCCGGCACGGAGCTGTGGGCCCAGCTGCTGCGGCTGCCGATCTTCTGAAGGCTGTCGCGGCGTTGAACAACCTTCTGCATGACGCTGCTGCTCAGAACGCCGTGTTGCCCTCCACCCAGGCGCCCACGCCGCCGCTCCACTCCCGCTTCCAGAAGGGAGCCTCATGTTTGAGGGCTTCAAGCAGCTCCTGGCCACCGCGCTGGGTCGGGCCGCGCCGGTCGGCGGTCACCGCCACCAGCACGATCGCTTCACCGGGCAGCACCCGCCCCACGCGGTGATCCACCCGCACGGCCCGCAGGCCATGGCGCTGGGCGCAGTCGGCGGCGAGGCGAGAGATCTGCGCTTCGGTCATGCCGGGGTAGTGCTCCAGCTCCAGGGCCTCCAGCGGCACTCCCGCCGCCGTGACACCCCGCACCCGGCCGATGAAGTGGGCTTCGGCGGCGGCGGGCTCGGCGCCGCTGGCCGCCAGGCTCCGCTGCCACGCCGCAAGGGCGACGAGCGGATCGAAGCGTTCGGGGTGCAGCTGCAACTGCAGGGCGATGTTGCCCGGAAGCGGATCAGCCATCGCCCTCAGCCCCCACTGATCGGTGGCAGGAAGGCCACCTCCGCGCCCGGCTCCAGCCGCTGATCGGCGCTGGCGAACACCTGGTTCACCGCCACCCGCACCTGCGCTGGCAGCGTGTCCCCCAGACCCAGCTGCCGCCACAGGCTGGCCGGGGTGGGGGCAGCGGCGCCGGCGGGGAGCGCCACCTGGCGCTCCGCCCAGCCGGCCCGCTCCCGGAGCGCGGCGAACAGCCGCACGGTGATCGATGCGGTGATCACGGCGCTGAACGAGGCAGTAAGGAGAAGTCATCCTGCCGCTCCTGTGATTCAGCCGGAGAGGCGCAGCAGCAACAGCAGTAGCAGCAGCAGTGGCCCCTCCTCCTGGTTCGGGAAAGAAATCTGGCTTGGCTGAGCCGGCCTCTGCTCCATAGGATCAGGGCCATCCACCATGAAGGCCGCTTCCAGGCGCGATGTCCCAGACCCTCGCCCTGCTGGCCCATCCATCCGAGCTGGAAGCCCTGCTCACCTGGGTGGGTCAGTACAAGCCTGCCCTGGCCGCTTTCCAGGTCATCACCACGCCGGAGCTGGCCCGGTCGTTTCGACTTGACGGGCGGACGGCGTCTCTGGAGCTGGCGGAACTGAAGCCACTCGAAGCCGGCGGTGATATCGAGCTGGCCGCCAGGGTGATGGCGGCTGAGCTGTCGGCGATCATCTATTTCGTGAGCGCCGAGGCCTTTCTTCACGCCACCGCCGATCTGCTCCTGCTGATCAGGGCTTGTGCGATCGAGAACACGCCCCTGGCCCTCAATGAAGCCACCGCCGACCTGGCGATGCGTGGATTGGCCCACAGCCGGATCGCCTATCTGATCTTCAATCCGGTGGCTGGCCAGGGCAACTCCCAGCAGGAGCTGGCGATGATCCGCTCGATTCTGGAGCCCCAGATTCTCCTGAATGTGGTGATCACCAAGCCTGATCTGGATCCCGCCGATCAGGCTCGCGCCATTGTCGCCACGATTCAGGCCCAGCCCGAGAGTGATCCCGGCACCACGATGATCCTGGCTTCGGGAGGCGATGGAACGGTGTCGGCGGTGGCTGGTGCCGTGATCGGCACCGGCATCCCGATCGGGATCATTCCGCGGGGCACCGCCAATGCGTTTTCCCAGGCACTCGGCATCCCCATCGATCTGCGGGGTGCCTGCAACACGATCCTGGCGGGCCACAGCCGGGTGATCGACGCGGCCCGGTGCAATTCGATGCCGATGATCCTGCTGGCCGGCCTGGGCTTTGAGGCGGGGATGGTGAACCGTGCCACCCGGGAACTCAAGAATCTGCTTGGCCTGCTCGCCTATGTGCTGGCCGGTGCCCAGCAGCTGGCCAATCAGGCTGCCTTCGAGGCCACCCTCGACATCGACGGCAGACGAATCGACCTTCAGGCCGTGGCGATCACCGTGGCGAATGTGGCGCCACCCACCTCCGTGCTGGCCCAGGGATTCGGTCAGGTGATTCCCGATGATGGACAGCTGGAAGTGACGATCGGCACCCCCGCCAACCGCCTGCAGGGTTTGAATGCGCTGGCCTCACTGGCGGCTTCGGCGATCGTTCAGTCCCCCACCGACCGCGATGATCTGCTTTGCTTCCGCGCTTCCACGATTCGCATCCTGACCAATCCACCGCAGCTCCTGGTGATCGATGGGGAGATCGTGGAAGCCAACCCGATCACCTTCGAGTGCTTGCCCGCCAGTCTCACTGTCTTCACGCCGCTGGTCGGGATCTGAACCCATGGGTTGGACCATCGAGCCTTCGATTGCCGTCAAGATCGGCTGCATGAAGGAGCGGGTGCGCTGGCGGCATCCTGCAATCACCTCCCGGCAGATCGATCAGACGCGGTTGGTGTTTGATTCGGGGCTCGATGCTGATGCGGCCTTTGCCTTTCTGGTGCTGGGGGACAGCGGCACGGGTCGGCATCGCCGCCAGCGGCCCCAGCGTCAGGTGGCTGAATTGATGCTCCGCCACGGCCAGGGGGCGAGCTTCATCCTGCACACCGGCGATGTGGTGTATCAGGTTGGCTCCAGCGAGCAATATCGCAACAACTTCATTGTTCCCTACCGCGAATGGTTGGTGGATGGCGATCATCCCGATCGCATCGCCTACGACCGGATGATTTTCAACACTCCCTTCTTTCCGGTTCTCGGCAACCACGACTACTACGATCTGCCTCCACCCCTGGGGCTGCTCTCCGGTCTGACCGCCCCGCTCCGGCAGCTGTTGAGCCCCCTGCTCGATCTGGATGTCGGCTGGCATGGATCCCGCCGCGGCGAAGCCTATGCCTGCGCATTTCTCGATGTTCTCCAGCACCTCCCGGAAAGTGAGCTGGGCAACCACCTTGATCAGTGCTACGCCAGTGAGCTGGATGGGGAGCGCTGCCTCAGCTACAGGCCTTCCCGATTCACCCGCCTGCCCAATCGCTATTACAGCTTCAGGGTGGCCGGGCTGGATGTTTTTGCGCTGGATTCCAACACCTTCAATCAGCCCCTGGCCGGACCCCGCTCGGATCCAGCGGCCGGCCAGGCCGAACTGGGCGCCCTGCGGCAGCGATTGATCCTGGAGCGAACCCGCTTGCGCCTCTCCCTCGGGGGCAGCTGGACGGCTTCCCTCGATCCGGATGATCAAGGCGACAGGGCCGATGACCTGGCCGGAGAGCTGGAGGCGATCGAGGAGCAGCTCAACGACATCGAGAAGCAGCTGGACCGTGATGAGGCGGCCCAGACGGTCGACCATGAACAGCTGGGCTGGCTGAAGGATCGGCTGGTGGCGTCCTGGCGCAATCCGGCGGTGCGGGGCAGGGTCCTGGTGCTTCACCATCCGCCTTATGTCACGGAAGCCACCAAGTGGTTTCAGGGGCAGACCCTGGCGGTTCGGCACCGGCTTCGCCAGGTGCTCGATCAGGTGGCTGCCGAGCTTGGTCCCGATGACCGTGACCCGCGCCAACCGCTGCTCAGCCTGGTGCTGATGGGCCACGCCCATTGCCTGGAGGTGCTCCGCACCGGCGCCACCGGCCACGGTGATGCCCACATCCCCTGGGTGATCTGTGGCGGCAGTGGCTACAGCCTGCGCCGTCAACGGCCGGAGGGCGCCGATCTGGGCGGCAGCGTCGGCGGGCAGCCGGCCACCCTGGCCCGCTCCGAGCTGTTCGTCGGCCGCAGCGGCCAGGGGGCACGGCTGCGGCGGCCCTACTCAGCGTTGCGGGTGGAGGTCGGGACGGGGCGGCCACTGCGGCTCAGGCTGATCCCCCTGGTCACCGAGCGGCTGAACAAGCAGTGGCAGCAGACCCAGCTGGCGCCGATCCTGCTCTGTTGACGGCCTCCCTAGGCTCCTGCCAGTGAATCGTGATTGCTGCCCTTGAGCCTTGCGATAGCCCTGCTCACCGTTTCCGATCGGCGCAGCGCCGACCCTGGTCTGGCTGACCCTTCCGGTGACCGTCTGCTCGACCGGCTGGGTGAGGCGGGCCATCGGTTGCAGGACCGCCAGCTCGTGGCCGACAACCGCTACGCCATCCGTGCGGTGGTGAGCGGCTGGATCGCCGATCCCGCCGTTCAGGTGGTGATCAGCACCGGCGGCACCGGGCTGACCGGCCGGGACGGCACGCCGGAGGCGGTGCGTCCGCTGCTCGACAAGACGATCGAAGGGTTCGGCGAGCTGTTCCGGGTGCTCTCCTTCGAGACGATCGGCACCAGCAGCCTCCAGAGCCGCTGCCTGGCCGGGGTGGCCAACGGCACGGTGCTGTTCGTGCTGCCGGGATCGCTGGATGCCGTGACCACGGCCTGGGACCGCCTGATCCGGGCCCAGCTCGATGGCGACACCCGCCCCTGCAACCTGGTGCAGCTGCTGCCGCGGCTCACCGAGGATTCGCTGCGGCTGGTGGAGCGATGAGCGGCCAGCTGGTGGGCCTGGTTGAGGCGCTGTGGCGTTATCCGGTCAAGTCGATGCTGGGGGAGTCGCTGCAGCAGGTTCCCGTCACCGAGCGCGGCCTCTGCGGCGACCGGGCCTATGCCCTCTGGGATCACGCCACCGATCGAGTGGCCAGCGCCAAGAATCCGCGCTTGTGGCGGGGCCTGCTGGGCTGCAGGGCCCGCTTCGAGGCCATGCCCCGACCGGAGGCGCCGCCGCCGCCGGTGCGGATCGAAGCGGCGGGATCAGAAGCCATCCTCAGCAGTGATCCAGCCATCAACACCACCCTCTCCGGCTGGTTCGATCGCCGCGTGAGCCTGCTGGACCGACCACCCGAGGGGGCCAGCCTGGATCAGTACTGGCCCCCGATCGAGCAGCGGGCCTTTCAGGATGTGGTGAACGAACTGGTGATGCCGGCCGGCACCTTCTTCGATTCCAGCCCGATTCACGCCATCAGCACCGCCAGCCTGGAGCGGTTGCGCCAGCTCGAGCCCCAGCTGGATTTCGCGGTGGAGCGGTTCCGCCCCAACCTGCTGATCGCCGCCGCGGGCGGGGCCAGCGGCTTCGTGGAGGAGGGCTGGATCGGCCGCCGGCTGCGCCTGGGCGCCAGCCTGGAGCTGAAGGTGGAGCAGGGCTGTCCCCGCTGCGTGGTCACCACCCTGGCCCAGGGGGCCATCCCCGAGCAGATCGAGATCCTGCGCGCCACAGCCCGCCACAACAGGGTGGTGGCGGGGGTCCTGCTGTCGGTGCTGCAGCCCGGCGCCGTGGCGGTGGGAGATGCGGTGACCCTGCTGGAGTGAATTCAGGCGGCGGCAGCCTGCCGCTCATCTGCCCTGAACCAGCCCAGAGCAACGCAGACGCCACAACCGCGCCGTCGAAGGCGTCTCAGTCGATGCACAGATCATTGGCGCCCTGGGGCCCCACAGAACGCCACGACTAGCGAAGTCCATGCTGCAGCCGAGCCAAACACGATGATCAAGCCGTTGCCAAACGGGCCGAAGCCAGCACCAAACAACAGTGACCCGTTGAGTGCCGAGTACATCGCGACACCTGGAAGAAGGATGAACGAGAGCCCCGTGCCGATGGCTCCTTGCAATGGCATGAGCAGGTAGATGCCGCTTGTAAGCAGGGCGAAGCCTGCGAAGACAACCAACAGCAAACGTAGGCGCGGTTTGAATCTCACGTGTAGCTGTGGTTGTTTATTTGGGCCTGCCGCTTGCCATCGCCTGGCTGCAGTGAGCTCAGGCAGGAGCCAGAACCATCTTCAGTGGAAGCGCTTGGTGATTTCCAATGGGCAAACCTCAACAAGAAGGTTGCTATCGCTTTCTCCAGGTCTAAAGACCTCTCTCAAAGCTGAGCCACAGATAAGCAGACGCTCAATCCCGTATCGCTAGCAAGCTGCAGCGATTTCCTCCCTCTTCTCTTGGATGAGGACTGACATGACTCACCTCCTATCCCAATTATACCGAGAAATCCAGAAGTTCGCCAAGTGATCCTGCATCAAGGGGTTCTTAAGGGCACCTCGAAAAATTTACGTCGCTCCCTGACAGACTTTGAAATAAGCAATAGAATTGGTTCAGTTCAACACAGCTGAATGGGACAGCGTGGATTCTGGGATGAGGAGAAGCGCATCCACAGGCTTCAGCAGAAGAAGCCTACGTTAGCGACCCTATCCGAGACGATTCCTTGGGA
>NZ_JAHLYV010000001.1:0-12318 GCF_025128115.1 Synechococcus sp. CS-1326
CCACGATCACCCCTCTGGCGAAGCGCCGGATGGTGGGGTTGGTGCTCTTGGCCAGGGCGTCGTGGGCCATCAGCAGCGCCCCGCCGTGGTGATCGAGCATCCCCTCCAGGAACCACACCACCCGGTTGTCCTTGGTGGGGAGCTCACCCATCATCCGCATGCCATCGATCTGGGCCTGGCTCATCCGGGTGAGGCCGGAGAGGCTGTTGGGATCACCGCCGCTCGCCAGCGCCACCGGGTAAACGGGCGCCTGGGGGTACCAGGCCTTGCGCCAGAGGCCCATCGCCCGGATCTCGCCCGCCTGATCGCGCCAGATCGTCTTGCCGAGGGCTCCCACACCGGGGGATCCGATCCCGAAGACGAATTCGCTCATCCGCAGCGCCCCGGTGTGGTGCTGCACCATCCCATCGATGAAACGCAGGTCGTAGGTGGCGCCGGCTGGACCGACGTCATGGGCGTGGCCGGCGTGGGCCGGGGCGGCCATCCCCGGCATGTCGTGGTGGCCGTCGTGATTCATGCCACCGGGCTGCTGGGCCAGGGCGGGGGCCACCAGGGCAAGGCTGCTGAACAGCCCGATCAAGGTGGTGGAGAAACGGGGCGGGCGCATGGTGGCTGGATGGGATCTGCTCACCGTATGGTCTCCACTCGGCAGGAGAGTCAAGGGTCGGCTCCCACCTCACCCTCTCTGAACCAGGATCACCAACCCCATCGCCACCATGACCCCATTCTCCAGCACGCTCACCAGACCGAGTGGGGTGCGGTTGTTGCCGCCCACGCAGGCGCAGTCGAGGTCGAGCTTGTCGATGTAAACGGCCTTGATCACCGAGAGGCCGCCTTCGGCGCCCATGGCGATCGCCAGCAGGGCAATCGGCGTGGCCTCAAGGCCGGCGAGCAGCGCTAGACCAACCAGCAGCTCCAGATAGGGAAACAGGCGGCCATAGCTGCTCAGCCGCTGGCTCAGCAGGTTGTACTGGCGAAAGGAGCTCACGAAAGCGGGCGGATCGATCAGCTTCAACAAGGCCAGCAGCACCAGTGCTGCCCCCATGAAACCCTCCACGCCGCTGCCAAGGGCCAGCGCGATCAGGGCCGCCACGGCGAAGACCGTGATCACCGGACGGTAACTGCGGCCCGCGGTGGGGCGGGGGCTGACCCCGAGACGCCGGGCCAGCTCGGCGTAACCACCGATGCGCTCATCGCCCGCGAACACCTGGGGGGTGGTGCTGACGCCGTGGGCCGTCTTGAAGCGCTCCACCTCCCCCTGGCTGAGCAGAAGATGGTCTTCGAAGGGAATGCCCTGCTGTCGCAGCAAGGCCGCCGCCTGCTGGCCATAGGGACAGACATGCTGGGCAGTGGCGATGCGATGCAGCCGCACCGGGAGGGGGAGTGGGAGGGGGGCTGGTGCGGCCATGGCCTCGACGGCGCTGCCATTCACCGTAAGGTCTCCATCTAGGTGGAGAGTCAAGGGAGGGCAACCCTTCGGCACTCTCCCTGGAGCCCGAATCAGGGGATGTCTGCGTAGAGGCGCATCAGCTGCGTTGATGGCATCTCCAGGCCCCAGCAGGGGTTGAACGGATGCACCCGCCTGCTGGGTCGGCCCTCTTGCACCAGCGGATCCACTGCTTGAGCCACAACCAGACGAAACGGACCATCAACCGATCGTTCCGGCCGCAGGCAAGGAGAAATCACCAGGAAGCGGTGCTGAACAGAACTTGCAACACTGCAAATCCCGCCAGACAGGTGGCAGCAAGCAAAGGAATGGTGTGGAGCACGATCGGAACATCCTGGCTCTTCGTTGACTGATCATGCAGGGACATCCCAGCCGCTGACAGGCTCGGTGCTGAGAACGACAGACACACTCGGAAATGAAGTTGTGTTGCTGACAGCTTCAGGACACGAAGCGCCGGTAAAGCCAGCGCACGAAACCACCCACCACCGGCACCGGCTCAAAGGTGGGGCCAACGAAATCGAAATAGTCGCGATGCTCCACGATCCTGCCGTCGGCGCCGAGGCGCAGGCGGGTGGTGCCCGGATAGATGAACTCGATCCCCTTGATCTTCAGTCCCATCGTCCACTCCACGAAGGCCGTTTCGCCGCTGAGCGCCACGGCGCCGGGCACCAGAAACACATCATCACAGCGGCGCATCAGCCCCTCCTGGGCCTCGATGTAGGCCTCGATGCCCTGCTTCTCCTGGGTCGGGTCCTGAAAATGGACATTGGCGTCGTAGACGGCCCGCCACTGCTCAGCGCTGGGCCCCGGAATGCCATAGGGCTTGGTGAACAGAGCCTTGAGCGTTGCCTCGGTGAGCGGCGGCGAGAGGGCTGCGGTCATGGCGGCTCGGTGCAGCGGCGGCGGTGGGAATCAGCCAAGGCTGACAGCTCTGGAGGCGAGCTGCGTGGCGATCGGGTCGATCTGCTCTGCCGGAAGCGTTCCTGATCAGGCCGCACCGGCGAGCACCGGGAAGCAGCCCTTCAGGCCCACCACCAGCATCTGCACGCCGATGGCGCTGAGCAGCAGACCCATCAAGCGACTGATCACCTTTTCCTGCAGTTCCCCCAGGGCCCGGCGCAGGGGCATCGAAACCCGCAGGAGGGCGTAGATCCCCAACGCCAGCAGGCCGATCACGCCGCTGAGGGCCAGGCGTCCCTGCCAGGAAGCGGGAGAGTCCGCCACCACCAGGGAGATGGCCCCCGGCCCGGCCAGCAGCGGCAAGCCGATCGGCACCACGCCAAGGCTGCCTGCATCGGACTCGACATCGGGGTGGTTCACCTCCATTCCCTCGATCAGCCGCAGGCCGATCGGCAGCAGGATCAGGCCGCCAGCGACGCGGAAGGCATCGAGGGTGATGCCGAACAGATCGAGCAGGGCCTGACCCCACCAGCAGGCCGCCAGCAGGGTGAACAGAAAGGTGAGCACCGCCAGGCGGCTGATCTGCCGGAGCCGGCCGGCATCACCGCGTGCCGCCCTGGCCACCACCGGCAGAACGCCGATCGGCGAACTGATCGCCAGCAGACCGACGGCGGTGTTGATCAGGGACATGGAACAGGGAGCCAACCGGCCGAAGGGTGCAGGTCCCGCCTGGCAGGAGGGCGGATCCGGATCAGCCGATTCCCAGAATGCCTCGGGTGAAGGCCTCGCCACCCCGGGCGGATTCGGTGATCAGCAGGGCCATGAATCCGAGCATGGCCAGGCGGCCGTTGAGCTTCTCGGCACGCTCGTGGAAGCCCCAGCCGCGATCAGCACTCACCACTTCCATGCGAGGTTCCGCTGCGAAGGCATTGAGGCGACCCCCTTCCTCGGTTGTGACGGAGGCGCCACGGATCGAGGCGCGATCAACCGCACTGGGGGTCTTGGAGGTGTCCGGTTCCATGGCGGTTTGATACGAGTCAAAATAACTTTAGCAGCAAGAACTGGATGGAAATTAACGTTAACTAGTCGTTGCAAATCAGCTGGAATGATTGCTTCCCTGGTTGCCACAGTCAGAAGCAGGTGAGAGCCCACCAGCAACCATCCACCGGGCAGCCCAGCGCTGCTGTTGTTGTGCTGTGTTCGCAGGCCGGCCAGCGGCAACGGGGCGGCCTTCAGCCAGCAGGCCCGAGGAACTCCTGGCTGGAACGTTCGGAGATCACCCCCTGAGGTCCTGCCACGCTGCCAATGCCCGCGCATTAGCATTTTATGAAGTGGTTGGGCATAGTGACAATGACTCATCATCCATGCTCATCCCAGCCTGGAGGTATCGCGGTAACGGGCAGATCCACCCGATCGTGATCCGGCAGATTGATCGGCCAAGGAAGATCCACTTTGACTGACTGGATAGATCATTCATGGCGCAGGTGGCTTTCGATACGATTGAGCATGATCATGAACTCTGATCACCGCGTCACGCTTCAACATCTCAGCTTGTGCCGGTGACCTTCAACCACAATCCATCAGAACAGATCCTGGATGCTCCCTTGCGGCTGTCCCGTCGCTTGCTTGGGGCCGTCGGCACGAAGTTTTCCCTTGAGCATGCCGAGCGAATCCCAGCCGATCAGAGGATCCTGGTTGTCAGCAACCACCGCAGTGTGCTGGATGCTCCCTTGTTGATGGCAGCCATGAATCGCTCGGTGCGATTCGCCTGCCATTACTACATGAGTCGTGTTCCGGTGATGCGGGATGTGGTGTCGGCGATGGGTGCCTTTCCGCTCGACGCCCCTCGCCAGCGACAGAAGCATTTTTTCGAGAATTCAATCAGCTTCCTGCAGGCACGGCAGCTGGTCGGCGTGTTTCCGGAGGGGGCGCAGCCGATGGTGCAGGTCAAGCCGGCCAATCAACTCAGCCCCTTCCATCGAGGTTTTGCCCACCTGGCCCTGCGTGCACCCGTTTCTGACTTATCGATTCTGCCGGTTGCCATCCTGTCAACGGAAGAAAATCAACATCAGCTGGCCCCGCTCAAACTGTTTCGTCTGTTTGATCCGTCCGAGCCTCTGTTCAATTGCGGGGGTTGGCATTCAGCCATTGTCTATCGCCGCGTCCACCTTTTCTTTGGCCATCCGATCCGAATTGATGAGGATTTAAGGCAACAGTATCGCGGCCGCAGCGGCAGCAGGCTGGCCAGGGAGATCAGCCAATCCTGCTGGGATCAGATTGCCGGAATGCTGCGCCATGGCTGCACCTAACTCCTCCCTGCCTCCGATGCCAGTCAACACCAGGCCGCTGAAGCTATTGGCTTCTAACTCCAGCAGACCAAACCAGCCATTGTTTGTCTTTCTGCCAGGAATGGATGGCACAGGCGAGTTGCTGGCACCCCAGCTCAGCGGATTGAGGGCCAGTTTCGATATTCGTTGCCTGTCGATTCCCACCGACGACCTGACCGGCTGGGATGAATTGGTGGAACAGATCGCCGCGTTGATCAGCAAGGAGCAGCACCGTTCGCCTTCGCGTCCGATCGTGCTCTGTGGTGAATCGTTTGGTGGCTGTCTGGCCCTGAAACTGGCTGTTCGCCATCCGCCTCTGTTCGATCGTCTGATCCTGGTGAACCCGGCCTCTGCGGCCAGCCGCCAACCCTGGCTTGGTTGGGGAGCTTCGCTGACGCAGCGCTTACCCGATCCGCTCTACCGCCTGTCCACCTTTGGACTGCTGCCGCTGCTGATCGCGTCCCACCGTGTTCCGGTTCTGAGCCAGCAGGCTCTGCTGGCCGCCATGCAATCGGTGAGTCCACCGAGTGCTGCCTGGAGATTGTCACTGCTCAGCCAGTTCGAGATCAATCAATCGGCACTGGCGCGGATTGAGAAACCTGTTCTCGTTCTGGCATCAGGGGCAGATCGGCTGCTCCCTTCAGTGGCAGAGGCGAAACGGCTGGATCGGTATCTGCCCCAGTCCCAGACCGTGTTCCTGCCGGAAAGTGGTCACGCCTGCCTGCTGGAGCAGGAGATCAGCTTGAGCAGCATCCTTCAATCCACCAACTTCTGCGCTGACAGGAGCGAACTCATGGTGGCTTAGTCCGCTGATTGATGCTCCAGTCGAAGGGAAGAAAGACCAGCCGCAGCTCAGTCTCACAACCACTGGCTCCTTTCAGATCAAGCAGAATGTACGCAGCGTTCGAGGGTGAAGCCGCCAGAAAGTCGGCTTCGGAAACAGGCCGCACCTTGCCTGGATTGTTCACGAAGCTACGCAGCAGGCCATCCCAGGTGGTGAGATCCACCATCAGTTCGCTTCCTCCCTCACCAGCAAGGCCGCTTCCACCGTGAGCCCCGGGCCGAAGCCCAGGGCCAGGCACGGGCCCCGGCCGGCCGTGCTGTGCAACCGATCCAGGATGAACAGAATCGTTGCCGACGACATGTTGCCGAACTGGCGCAAGACCGCGGTGGAGAGAGCGATCTGAGCCGGTTGCAAGCCGGTGCTCTCCAGCACCGCCGCCAGGATGCGGGGCCCACCGGGATGGACGGCCCAGGTTTCCACCTCCGGCAGGGTCAGGCCCTGGCCTGCCAGCCAGGGCTCCAGCCAGGGGCAGAGCTGAGCGGAGATGCGCGTGGGGACCTGGGCTGAGAGCACCATCGAGAAGCCATGGTCCTCGATGATCCAGGCCATCAGGTCTTCGGTGCCGGGCAGCACTGTGGAAGCCGAGGCGATCAGCTGCCACCCCTTGCCCCGGCTGGACCCCGCAGCCACCACAGCACCCGCACCGTCGGCGAACAGGGCATTGGCCACGATGTGGTCGGGGTTCCAGCCCTCCTGCAGGTGCAGGCTGCACAGCTCCACTGCACAGAGCAGGACGCAGGCGCTTGGGTCGGCCTCCACGAAGGCCCGTGCCACCCGCAGGCCGTTGAGTGCCCCGTGGCAGCCCATGAAGCCCACGTGGGTGCGGGCCACATCGGCGGGCAAGGGCAGACCGGCGATCAGGGCCAGATCGAAGCCAGGGGCGCCGAAACCCGTGCACGACACGGTGATCAGATGGGTGATTGCGCCCGCCTCGAGGCCGGCATCGGCCAGGGCCAGGCGGGAAGCGCGCAGGGCGAGATCCAGCGCCGCCGGCTGATAGCGCCGCATCCGCTCGGCCGTGGAGGGGTTGGTGGAAGCAGCGAGGGGAAGGCAGTGGCGGTGCGTCACCCCGGAGCGCTGGTAGATCCGCTGCAGCAGGCGCTGCTGGCGGGGGCTGGCGCCCCCCAGCTGCGGTGCCAGAGCCAGGGCTTCTGCCTGGCTGAGGCAGCGCTCCGGCACCGCGGTGCCGAAACCAAGCAGGGACAGGGGCATGGTCGATCAGTCCGTCGAGCAGGGCAGGGCGGGCCGTTGCAGAAACTCAATCATGGAGCTGGTGATCAAGGGCGCGTGCGCTGCCAGCCGGTGCAGTCCCCAGCTGATCCCGGGGTGGCGCAACACCAGTGCCAGAGCGCGGCAGAACCCCTGCCGCCGCCTCACCCAGCGCTGGTGGCGGCGCCGCCACTCCATTTCGATTGCACCATCCCAGCGCTCCAGGCCGCGCAGCACCAGGGGCAGGGCAGCCAGAGAGGAGCTCAGAGCCCAGCCCATGCCTTCGCCGGTGAAGGGCTCCACGTAGCCGGCGGCATCGCCCAGCAGCAGCCGGCGGTGGCCAGCCAGTGGGCGTGTGCGGCGGCTCAGTGCCGCGGTGAGCTGCCAGGACGCCGCTTCCAGGCCTGGCAGAGAAGCGAGGAGTGGCGCGAAGCCCGCTTCCGCCAGGATCTTGCGGCAGGCAGCTGCCGCACCGCCGCTGGAGCGCAGCAAGGCCCGATCGAAAGCACAGGCCAGATTGATCTCCCCGTCTTCCACCCGCACCAGACCGACATACCCTCCCCGGCCCACAGCCATCTGCAGAACCCCGGGCAGGAGCCCGGCAGCGTCCCCAGGCAACACACAACCGGCCCCCACCCGGCTGTGGGGTTCGATGCTGGTGCTGATTTCCGGCTCGCTCTCCAAGCAGCGGTGGCTGAGGCCGGCCTCGATTAGCACCACGCTGGCGGTCACACGCAGCTGGTCGGTGCCTGTTTGCAGCACCACCTCCCGGTCCGGGTCCGCACCTGTGGCGGCAGCGCCCAGGACAGCCCGGGTGCCCGTCAGCACCTCGGCGCCTGCGGCAACAGCCGCTTCCAGCAGCGCCTGATCGAGGCGGGCCCGGGAGAGGACCAGGCCAGCCTCCATAGCGATCGGGCTCACCAGGCCAGCCACCCCGAGCTGCAGCACCCGCAGGGCAAGGCCACCCTGCTGTGCCACCAGCTCCGCGAGCCCGGCGGCCTCAAGGGCTGCCAGGGCCTGGGGGCTGAGGCAGGCCCCGCAGACTTTCCAGCGGGGGAAGCGGCGCTGCTCCACCAGCAGCACCCGCACTCCGCGCCTGGCGAGGCCATGGGCCGCCAGGGCGCCGGCCGGTCCAGCCCCAACTACCACCACATCCCAGCAGGGCGCGATCTGCAACGGCAGCGGATCAGGCGCCGGGGGCATCGCGGCTCCAGGAGAGCAGGAAGCGCTCGGGCCAGAAGCGGGTGATCTGCGCCCCCACCAGGCCGGCGGTGGCGGCCAGCTGGGCCACTTCATCGAGCTGAAAGGCGCCCGCCACCGAGAGCGGACCATCGGTGTGCACAATCGGGGAGCGGCTCAGCAAGCGGGTGCCGATCCAGGTGAGCGCCAGATCCAGGTGGCTGCGGATCAGGTCATGCACCAACAGCTGATCGAGGGTGGCGGCTGCCATGGAGCGCAGCAGGGCTTCGGCGTCGGGCTCCCTGAGGTGATGCAGAAACAGCGATGTGGTGATCAGGTGATAGCCGCCGGGGAGGGGGGCGCCGATCGCATCGGCCTGGAAGTGATGGACCTCCAGCCCCTCTGCCCGGGCCGCTGCACCGGCAAGGGCGACGGCTTCAGCGCTGATGTCGCAGCCATGCACCTCCAGATCGATCCCCTCCCGCCGGGCCAGGCGGCTGATGGCCCGCACCGTGTCGCCCCCACCGCAGGCCACATCCAGGAGGCGCAGGCGCCGCTGTGGTGCCTGGCGGGCGAGGCGACGGATGGAGGGGAAGACGCAGGCGGCACTGCGGGTGAACGCATTGATGCGGGCCAGACCCTGCAGGGCCGCCTGATGGGCCCGGGGATCAAGGCCGGGCTGATCCATCAGCTCAGGCCTCAGCTGCCGCTGGCCCAGCTGACTCCACAACTGGGGCAACGGCACCGCCAGGGCGGCCTGGAGATCAGAGGGGGTCGGCTGCAGTTGTCTCCCCTGTGGGTCCACCGTGGGTGCAGGTGGCCCTGAATCCTAGGAACGCTGCCGCTGCGGCCACGGCAGGGGTGTGGAATCGTGAAGCCGCTCCTGCGCCGTGGAAGTGAGGCCCACAATGAAACCGAGGGGCGTCACGATCCTTTGGTTTCAGGCCCATGAAGGCAGCACTGAGCGAGCGAGAAGACGAGCGGCTGGAAGCCCTGCGGGAGTACCACATCCTCGACACACCTCCCGAGCAGGCCTTCGATGATCTGACGGCCCTGGCGGCCTATGTCTGTGATGTGCCCATCGCCCTGGTGAGCCTGGTTGACACCGACCGGCAGTGGTTCAAAGCGAAGCTCGGCATCGAGGCCCTGGAAACCAGCCGGGACATCTCCTTCTGCGCCCACGCCATCCTCGAAGAGGAGATCCTGGTGGTCCAGGACACCCACCTCGATGCGCGCTTCGTCGCCAATCCGCTGGTGACCTCGGAGCCCAACATCCGCTTCTATGCGGGCGTTCCGCTGCTGTCACCGGAAGCCCTGCCGCTGGGCACCCTCTGCGTGATCGACCATGAGCCGAGGGAGCTCAATGCCGCCCAGTTGCTGGCCCTGGAAGGGCTCGCCCGCCAGGTTGTGACCCAGCTGGAGCTGAGGCGGGTGTCCGCCCGGCTGGCTGTGGCCCTGGAGACGATCAACCTGATCGAAGGGCTGATCCCGATCTGTTCCTATTGCAAAGCGATCCGCAACGACGCCGGCTACTGGTCGAGCGTGGAAGCCTTCATCCAGCAGCACGCCGATGTGGCCTTCACCCATGGGGTGTGCGAGGCCTGCATCGAAAAGCACTTCCCCGAGGTGGCCGAGGTGTTCCGCCAGCAGGACGCCAACTCCTGATCGCCAGCCTGGAGCGTTGACCGGCCCCAGCCCGGAGGCTCTGTGATCCCCGCCCGTCTGGCATCCAGCAGGAGGGAGCGGGCGGGTGAGCTGCAGCGGCAGACTGTGCTGGCGAACTGCGATGGGCTCCCGGCCCGGTTGAGTTGAAGCCAGGGCCCCCGCTCGATCCCGCTGCCCCCTCCCTGGCGGTGATCGGTGCCGGGGTTGCCGGTTGTGCGCTGACGGCCAGGCTGCGATGGCTGGGCTGGCGGGGTCCGATCAGCCTCTGGGAATCGGGCCGGGGAGCGGGGGGCCGTGCCAGCACCCGCCGCTCCCGCCACGACCCCCTGCTGCGGCTCGATCACGGTGCGCCGCTGCTCTCGATCGACCGCAGCCCCCCACCAGCCCTGCTGGCTCCCTTGCTGGCGGGGGGCTGGCTCGAGCCCTGGTCGGGTGAACTGGCCCAGCTGGATCGGGAGGGCCGCTTGATCGCCGGTGCCACCGATCCGCTCACCCGGGGTGCTCTCTATCGAGGCAAGGGCGGCATGGATCAGCTCTGCCGGGGGCTGCTGGAGCTCGGCGGCGCTGAGATCGAGCTGAACGTGAACTGCCTGGTGCGCCATCTGGCCCGCACCACCCACGGCGGCTGGGAGCTGCAGGATCAGCGGCAGCAGCGGCTGGGTGGCGCCGACTGGCTGGTACTGAGCGGCACCCTGCTGGTGCACCCCCGCTGCCAGGCGCTGCTTGGCTGGTCCGAACCCCCGCTGCAGGCGCTGCTTAGCAGCCTGACGGATCCCCAGCTGGAGAGGGCCGCAGCGGCCATCGCGGCGGTCGGTGCCAGTCCGCGTCACGCCCTGCTGTTGCTGATCCCGTCTGCAGCGGCTGAGCAGTGGCGGCTGCTGCCCTTTCGGCTGCTCAGCTTCGAGGAGGCTGCCCAGAAGCGCTGGGGGCTATCGCGTCTCTCGATTCAACCCCTGGCTGATGGGCGTTGCGCCGTGGTGGCGCACTCCACAGCTGAACTGGCCCCGCTGCCTGGGCTGATCCCAGCTGCTGAGGGGCAACAGGCGCTGATCGAAAAGCTCAGATCAGCCCTTGCGGCAGTGCTGAAGCCCTGGATCACCATTCTCGACCTGGAGAGTGCCGAGCCCCAACTGATGCGCTGGGGGGCGGCTTTCCCTGAAGGACCCGGCCTGGCCAGCGATCTGATGCTCTGCCCACAGAGCAGGGTGGGCTTCTGTGGTGATTTCTGCAGCGGTGCCGGTTTTGCGCGTATTGAGGGTGCCCTGCGCAGCGGCGAGCTGCTGGCTGAACAGTTGCTGGCGGCCCTGCGGCCGGGGGCGCCAGCTTGATCAGCGCCAGCTCGCGGAAGGTGCTGGTTCAGATCGCCCGGGTCCATGCCAAGCAGCCCTGAACCGGTGGCTGGAGCGGCGGTGATCTGCTCAGGATCTCTTGAGCGCTGGACGAACGGGGCGGTGCACCCCATAGCCACGGCACAGGCACGGATTCAGCCTGGGTCCTCGAAGCAAGCAAGCCGAACGATCGCTCTGCTTACAGGGGGTTGAGGGATCGTTGGTTGGCCATCACCCAGCGGGTGAAGGTTTCACGATTCAGTTGACTACTGGCGATGGCCAGCACAACCGCCTCGGCAGCATCCACGCTGGCGGAAAGCTCAAAGCCATTGAGCACCAAGGTGGTCTCCATGGCGGCATGGCCGACGCGCTTGTTCCCGTCCACGAAGGGGTGGTTCTGGATCAGCGAAAAGCCCAGAGCTGCTGCTTCGCGATCAACCCTGGGTAGAGATCAACACCGGCAAGGCGTTGGCGAGGCTGGGCCAGAGAGGCCTCCAGCAAGCCCAGATCGCGTAGGCCGGTCATGCCACCACTCTGGTGAATCAGGCGACGGTGCAGTTCCAGCACCTCTGCCAAGTGCAGCCAACGCATCAAGCCAGGCGTTGATAGAGCACCTGGTTCTTCTCAAGAACCCGTTGCGCGGCAGCATCGAAATCGGCGGACTGATGAGCCAGCAGATCCCGTACGGCTGCAGCGGCCAACTCCGCCTCTGGTACCTGGAGCCGTGCGGCAGCCTCGCTGAGCGCCTGGGCTTGGTGGTCGCTGAGTTCGATCGCGATCGCCATGGAAGCTTCCACTCGCTTTCCAACGATGGCACCTTCCTCGGCTGATGGTGCCCCGTGAACGACCAGAAGGGCCATTGGGGACTGACTCCCCTGGGGATGGGTCGCGCGGGCTTCCTCATGGTCGCCCCACGGGCAAGGGCTGACGCAAGCGGCTCGGCGACAGGCGCCGTCGCCGCCCTTGCCTGCGCGGGGCACCACTCGGGCGTCCCGCGCTCTGCCATTCATGGCCGCGTCCAAGTCCCGCTCCCGCAAAAGCATCGCTGGCCCCACGGCTGAGGAAAAGATCGTTGCCTCCTTGATCGAGCTGCTGGAGGCCGGATCAGCCCCCTGGCGGCGGCCCTGGGATGGCACCGGCGGCGGCCACCACGTCAACTTGATCTCGGGTCATCGCTACCGCGGCGCCAATCCGATCCTGCTCACGCTCGGCATGCACATGCGGGGCTCTGCCCTGCCGTTCTGGTGCGGCTTTGCCGAGGCCAAAAGGCTCGGCATGTTCCCCCGCAAGGGCAGCAAGGCGGTTCACATCCTGCGGCCCCAGCTCCACAGCTGCGAGGAGCAAGGCGAGGGCGGTGAAGTCACCCTGCACAGCTGGGCCACCTACCGGCCGGTGGCGGTCTTCAATGCCGCCGATCTC
>NZ_JAHLYV010000019.1:0-44111 GCF_025128115.1 Synechococcus sp. CS-1326
CAGTGCCAGGTAGGCGGTGGGGAACAGCAGCAGACCGGACCAGCCGACAAAAACGAAGCGGTCACGCTTGAGCCAGTCGTCGAGGACATCGAACCATCCCCGTGTGGCAGGCGCGCGCCCTAGGGCAATCGTCATGGGTGCATAGGCAGGTGGAGAACCCGCTGATCGGTGAAATACCCGGCGATGGTAACAACGTTCGAGCCGGAGTCGAGACTGGCCGAAACGCCCTGACATGGCTTCCCGCGGCTGGGTTTTTAAGTATTTCTTCTCATTTGCTGCCAGCTGATTGCGCGGCCCACGCTCCTGTCTCCGCTGTGGCGCCAGGCCCAGGCAGGCACCACAGAGCTGCGGCGGGAGGGCGAAGATGGCAGAACTCCGCACCTGCCACGCCGCCATGGCTTCGGTCCCTTCCTCGGCTGCCTCGCCTCCCCGCGACCCTTCACTGGTTCTTGATCAGCCGGTGCAGGGTTCACGCCGGCCTTCCAATCTGCTGGTGGCTGCTGTCGTGAGCGCTGGTGGCGCCGGTTTTCTGCTCACCAGCCTCTCCAGCCGCCTGGGGGTCAACCTGCTGCCGATCGGTCACCCCGCCTCCCTCGAATGGGTCCCCCAGGGATTGGTGATGGGGGCTTATGGAGTGGCGGCCCTGCTGCTGGCCACCTATCTGTGGGGTGTGATCGCCATCGATCTGGGTGCCGGCAGCAACCGTTTCGACCAGGGCAGCGGTGTGGCCACGATCAGCCGCCGTGGTTTCCGCCAGCTGATCCGCTTCGATCTCCCACTGCGGGACATCCAGGCGGTGAAAGTGGATATTCGCGACGGCCTCAACCCCCGCCGGCGTCTGGCTCTGCGCCTGCAGGGCCGCCGCGATCTTCCCCTCACCCGGGTGGGCGAACCCCTGCCGCTGGCCGAGCTGGAGCAAAGCGGCGCCGAGCTGGCCCGGTTCCTCAGGGTTCCCCTGGAGGGCGTCTGATCGCGATGGCATTTCCCTTCACCCGCGCCCTTTTGTGGGCGCTGCTGCTGTTGGCGCCGATGGGCCTGACGGCCTGTGCCGCTGATTCAGCCAAGACGGCCGTGGGCTGCAGCAACGCCACGACCCCCTGCCTGAGCGGCAAGGCCCTGGTGGCTCTGCAGACCAGCCGTGGCGAGATCCAGGTTTCTCTGATCGGTGACGCGGCCCCGCTCACCGCCGGTAACTTCGTCGATCTGGTGCGCCGCGGCACTTACAACAACACTGTTTTCCACCGGGTGGTGACGGAGCCCTCCCCCTTCGTGGTTCAGGGTGGCGACCCCCAGAGCGCTGATCCCAAGGTTCCTGCCAGCCTCTATGGCAGTGGTGGATTCATCGATACCAGCACGGGGGCCCCTCGAACCATTCCGCTGGAAATCGGCCTCAAGGGAGAAGCGGACCCCCGCTACGGCGAGGAGCTCCTGGATCCGACCCAGCTCGGCCGTCTGCGGCTGCTCCACGATCGGGGGGCGATCGCGATGGCCCGCTCGGCGGACCCCAATTCCGCCAGCGCGCAGTTCTACATCGCTCTGCGGCCCCTCGTGGAACTGGACGGGCGCTATGCCGTCTTCGGCAGGGTGGTCAAAGGCATGGAGGTGGTCGATCGGATCAAGCAGGGCGATCGGCTGATCAAGGCCGTCCTGCTGGAGGGTGGCACCCTGGTGAAGGCGAAGCCCTGAACGATCAGCGATCCGTCTGAACCGTCAGGCCGGCACCCGCTTGTCAGAAGCGGTGATCTTCAGGAAGGCGGTGTTGACCCCTGAGGCCCGCTCCAGGGCGACCCGGCCGGTGCGCACGATCTCGAGGATGCCGTAGGCCTCGAGGATCTGCTCGATGGCCACAAGCTTGCCGGGGTCCCCCACCACTTCAAGGATCAGGGCGTTGTCGGCCACATCGACCACATTGGCGCGGAACACCTGGACCAGGTCGAGGATCTCCGAGCGCCGCTCCGGCGGTGCCGCCACCTTCAACAGCATCAATTCCCTCTCCACGGCAGGAATGGTGGTGAGATCACTCACGTTCAGCACGTTGACAAGCTTGTTGAGCTGCTTGGTCATCTGCTGAAGCGTGGAGCCGTCGCCTTCCACCACCATCGTCAACCGGGATACCCCCCGGCGCTCGGCGGGTCCGACCGCCAGGCTTTCGATGTTGAAGCCCCGCCTGGCGAACAGACCGGAGATCCGGCTCAGGGCCCCGGATTCGTCTTCGACCAGCACCGAAAGGGTGTGCTTCATGCCCGCAGCGCTTGCCTGCCCCCAAATTACGTGGCCGCCCCCTGACCTCAGCCCGGACCGGCGGGGGTGGGGTCGGGCAGGCGTGCCAGCCAGTCCAGCAAGAGGCCCCCGAACCGCAACGGGGCCTCGTCCTGGAGGCAGTGGCCAACACCCGGCAGCACCACAAGTTCGAGATCGGGTTTGTATCGCTTCAGCTGGCGCGACACTTCGATCGGAACGAGCCGATCGGCATCACCCCACAGCACCAGCAGAGGTTGGCTGAGGCGATCCAGCAGCGCGGCGGCAGTGGCCCCCCGCGGTCGCAGGGCCATGCCGATGCTCATGCCTCTCAGGGCCCAGGCCGCCGTCGGCCTCCGGGCTGGCCAGGCGATCAGCTGATGCAGCTCCCTGTCGCCGATCACCGGCTTGTTGTAAGCCGACTGGATGCCGAGGTTGAGCAGTGGCGTGTGCGCAATCAAGGGCACCAGCAACTCCAGAGGCAACAGACGGCAGAGCAGGGTGATCACCAGCCGTCTGAGCCGCCGTCGCCAGGGAGCACGCCGCCGTTTCACGGTGATCAGCAGGCTGGGATCGGGCAGGGTGGCGGCCGCCACGGCCCGCACCCAGGCGGGGAAGAAGCCGGCGCAGCTGAGCGCCACCAGGCTGCCGAGCGAATGGCCCACCAGGACAGCGGGTGCCTGGACCACCTCTTCCAGGAAGGCCCGGGTCTGGCGGGCCCAGAGCCGGTTGTCGAGGCGCAGGGCCGGTTGGGCCGACCCGCCGAAACCGATCAGATCCAGGCCGTAGACGCACCAGCCGGCCGCCGCCAGGGGCCCCGCCGTGTGGCGCCAGTGACCCGAGCCGCAGGCGAAGCCGTGCAGCAACAGCAGGGGTGGATGGCCTGGATCACCCAGAACCCGCCAGTGGCAGGCCAGCCCCCGCCAGTGCCAGATCGCCTGCCGGCCCCAATCGGCGCCCGTCGTTGCGACAGGCTGGAGCTGGGTCGACAGCAAGGAGTGGAACCGACGCAGGACTCAGACCACTATTGCGAAGCCTCAGCGCGACTGCGGCTCGGAGCTGGCTTCTTTCAGGCCGCTTCGCGGCCGGCAAGGGACCTCGGCGTGCTGCTGGCCGGTCACCTGGCCCTCAACGGCCGGCTGCGGGTGCTGGATCTGATGGCCGGCTGTGGAATCCGTGCCCTTCGCTATGGCCAGGAAAGCGCGGCCACGGCCGTCTGGGCCAATGACGCCGATCCCGACCGCTTGCCCCTGCTGGAGGCGAACCTGGCCCCCCTGCGGCAGGGGGAGATCCCATCGCTGCGGATCACCAGCCTCACCGCCCAGAAGCTCCTGGCCGATTGCCTGGTCCGTGAGGAGCGCTTCGAGCTGATTGATCTCGATGGGTTCGGCTGTCCCACCGCCCTTCTCCCCCTGGCCCTCGAGGCCGTCGGCTTCGGCGGTGTCCTCTACCTGGCCAGCACCGACGGCCGTTCCCCCACCGGCCATGACCGGCCTGCGGCGATCCGGCGGCTGGGGGCGGCGGCCCGGGCCCAGCCATCCAGCTGGGAGCTGGCCCTGCGGCTGCAGTTGGGGGTGATCGCCCGCACCGCCTGGGCCATGGGCCGGGGGGTGGAACCGCTGTTCAGCTTCAGCGAGGGACGCACCTTCCGCACCGCCGTGCGTCTGCAGCGTCGCATCGAGCCCGGCGATGAGGCGCTGCTGGGGATGACGGCCCATTGCCACCGTTGCGGAGACCAGATGGTGCAACCACTGCTGCGCCTGAGGGACTGGCCCTCCTGCTGCGGTCCGGATCGACCCCTGGCGATCAGCGGTCCCCTCTGGATCGGTCCGTTGCAGCATCGACCCAGCCTGGCTGCCCTGGCTGCCCTGGCGGCGGAATCCAGTTTTGCTCCTGCCACGACAAAGCTGCTGGCCAGCCTGATCAGCGATGTGGGCGTCCCCGCCCGTTGCTGGCCCACCGCCGCGATCGGACGACGGCTGGGGGGTGGCCCGCCGGTGCTGGCGGATCTGGTGGAAGCCCTCCGGGCCAGGGGATGGGCCGCCAATGCCAGTGGCGTGATGCCGGCCCAGCTGCGCACCGATGCTCCCTGGTCGCTGGTGCTTGAGGTGGCGGGGGCGCACAATGGAGAGCCCTAGCCGCCACCCGCCATGGCCTCAGAAATCTTCAGCATCGCCGCGATCTTCTGGGTGCTCATCCCCGTTGGCCTGGTGGGTGGCGCCATCCTGCTCAAACTTCAGAACGACTGAAATCCCCTGGGCCCATCGCTCGAAGCAGAGGCCCGCGCAGGCCCCTGCCGCAGCTTTAGGCTCCAGCCGTTGCGCCGGTGATTCATGCAGGTTCTGGTCGTCGGCGCAACGGGAACCCTTGGTCGCCAGATCGCCCGACGCGCCCTCGATCAGGGTCATCAGGTGCGTTGCATGGTGCGCACGCCCCGCAAGGCCGCGTTTCTGCAGGAATGGGGCTGCGAGCTCACCCGTGGCAATTTGCTTGAGCCGGAAAGCCTGCTTTACGCACTGGAAGGCCAGGATGCGGTGATCGACGCGGCCACGGCTCGGGCCACCGACAACGGCAGCATTTACACGATCGACTGGACCGGCAAACTCAACCTGATCAATGCCTGCCTTCAGGCCGGCGTCAAACGTTTTGTGTTCATCTCCCTGCTCGATGCGGAGAAGCACCGCAGCGTTCCGTTGATGGACATCAAGTACTGCACCGAGCAGGCCCTGATCGAATCCGGCCTCGAGTACACGATCCTGCGCTCCGTCGCCTTCATGCAGGGGGTGATCGGTCAGTTCGCCATGCCGGTGCTGGAGAGCCAGACCGTCTGGGTGAGTGGCAGTCCAACCCCGATCGCCTACATGAACACCCAGGACGTGGCCCGCTTCGCGGTCGCCGCCCTGGAGCGTCCAGGCACGATCGACCATGCCTATGCGGTGGTGGGACCGAAGGCCTGGAACACCGGGGAGGTGACCCAGCTCTGCGAGAAATACAGCGGCAAGCCAGCCCGGGTGTTCCGGGTGAGGCCGTTCCTGATCAGGCTGATGCAGGCGTTTGCGGCCTTCTTCGAGCCGGGGGTCAACGTGGCCGAACGGCTGTCCTTCGCCGAGGTCACCGGCGGAGGGGTGAGCCTGGAGGCGCCGATGGAGGAGAGCTATGAAGCCTTCGCCCTCGACCCCGCCAGCACCACCCACCTGGAGGACTATCTGAAGGAGTATTTCGGCACGATCCTGAAGCGGCTGCGGGAGTTGGATGTGGATCTCGCCAAGGACGCCAAGAAGAAACTCCCCTTCTGATCAGTTCAGATGTACTATCCGGTTTGATTGGTTCACTTGTTCGCCTGTCTTTTCTGCTGCCCTGAGCTCCCCCAGCCATGTCCATTGCCCAGATCAAGAACCTGCAGCGCCGGCTCACCAACCTTGAGCAGGAAGCGGTGGCGGAATTGAACCGCTGCTGCGGCCATGAGCTCTGGCTCACCCTTGGTTTCGATGCCTTCGATTCGCTCGAGGATCCGGATCGACGCTCCCGTGCCAACTATTACTACGGTCAGCTGCAAACGGCGCGGGAGCTGCAGCAGGTCATCGGCTGACTCCCAGGCCAGGCCGCCCTACCCGCCGCCGACTCCCTGGCCCCCTTTCCCGCCACCGGCCCGCCCCCCCAGGCCCGGCGAATGAACCGGCCTGCGGAGCAGCAACGCCTTCAGGCGTTCGCTTTCCTCGTTGGTCACCTGGCGCCACTGGCCCGGCTCCAGGCCGGCCAGGTTGAGCGCAGGGCCGCCATCCATCAGGTCGATGGCTGTGCGGATCAGCCGCAGGGTCGGGTAGCCGACGGCGGCCGTCATGCGCCGCACCTGGCGGTTCCTGCCCTCGCGTAAGTCCAGTTGCAGCCAGCTGGTCGGCACCCTCAGCCGATGGCGGATCGGTGGCTGGCGGGGAGCCGTAGCTGGATCGGCCAGCCGTTCGGCCCTTGCCGGCAGGGTTCGTCTCCCCTGCACGGGCAGGCCGGCACGGAGTGCTGCGATCGCCTCAGGAGTGGGAAACCCTTCCACCTGGATCCAGTAGCGGCGCCAGTGGCCCCAGCGGGGGTCGGTGAGGCGCTGCTGCAGGCGTCCGTCACTGGTGAGCAGCAGCAGGCCCTCGCTGTCCGCATCCAGGCGGCCGGCGGCGTACACCCCAGGACTGTCGATGAAATCGGCGAGGGTTCTCCAGCGATCGGCCGTTGCTTCGACCGTGAACTGGCTGAGGACCCCGTAGGGCTTGTGGAAGAGAAGGGTGACCAGGGGAAGGAGTCAGCTGGCGCTGCCGTTCTGGCGTGCTTTCCAGAGGTTGACAACCCCGATCGAGATCAGCAGCAGGCCCAGATCCAGCGACAGAGGCGGAGCGATCAAAGGGGAGGCCAGCAATGTTGAAGCGATCAAAAGCTGGTGGGTGCTGGGGGTGTGACCCTAACCGTCACAGGGGGGGCGAGGCGCCAATTTAAGCTGAATCGATTGTCTGAATCGAGCACCAGCCGCGCATGATCGAAACCTCGGGTGTGATCGAGAAAGAACAGGGCAACGGGTTTTACCTGGTCACCCTCGATCAGCCCTCCGGTCACCAGTGCCTCTGCCGCGCCGCTGGCAAACTCACCAAGTTCCGCATCAAGCTGCTGGCCGGAGACAAGGTGCTGGTCGAGATCAGCCCCTATGACCTCACCCGCGGCAGGATCACCTACCGGGAACGGAACGTCGGCACCGCTGGACCGAGGCCTGGCGGCAACCGCCCCGGAGGCCCCCGACGCCGCTGATCAGCGCGGACGCCTCTCAGCTCGGTTGGCTCAGCTCACCGGAGTCAGCAGCAGAGCGTTGATGGCATCGCGGAATTCGCTCCGCTGCTTGACACCCTTCCATTGCTGCTTGAGTTCCTTGTTGAAAAACAGCTGCACGGTGGGGGTGCCGTTGACACCGGCCTGCACGGCGATCTCCTGCTCGGCGTCGATGTCGATTTCGATGCCGAGGGCGCTGCCGCCCAGTTCGCTGAGCACGCGCTTGAGCTGCGGCTTGAGCACATGGCAGGGACCACAGCTGGGCGAGGTGTAGACCACCAGCAAAGGCTTGTCGCTCTCGTGATAAAGCTTGCGCAGCGCGAACCCCCCTTTCTGCCAGAGGGCGGCGGGATCGAAATTGTCGGCGTCGGACACGGCCGTGGCGGTGGGTTCCCCGGCCGGTTCCGGCTCCACCGCCTCGCGCGCCACGGTGATGGCCAGGTCGTGATGGCTGAGCCAGCGCTCCGCCGCCAGGGCGGCCTGGCAACCGCTGCCGGCTGCCGTGATGCCCTGACGCCACTGGGCGTCGGCCACATCGCCGGCGGCGAACACCCCCTCCAGGCTGGTGTCCGGCTGGCCGGGGCTGGTCACCAGGTAACCCTTGGCATCCACCTCGAGCTGGTCGCCCACCAGACGGGTGTTGGGGGTGTGGCCAATGGCGTAGAACACGCCTCGCACCGGCAGCTCTTCGCTGGAGCCGTCGGTGAGATTTCTCAGGGTGAGGCCACTGAGCCAGTCATCACCGCTGGCGTCGACCAGGGCCCGGTTCCAGTGCACGGTGATGGCGGGATTGGCCAGCACCCGATCGGCCATGGCGGCGCTGGCCCGCAGGGAGTCGCGACGCACGATCAGGTGGACATGGCTGCCGTACTTGGTGAGGTAGACGGCTTCCTCGCAGGCAGAGTCGCCCCCGCCGACCACCGCCAGCTCGGCATTGCGGAACTGGGGCGTGGCGCCGTCGCAGATCGCGCAGGCGCTGATGCCGTGACTCCAGAAGCGCTCCTCCTGGGGCAGGCCCAGGCGGTTGGCGCTGGCACCGGTGGCCAGGATCAGGGCCTGGGTCTGCACCCAGGCCCCTTCGACCCGCACCCGATAGGGGCGAGCCGAGAGGTCGATCGCCTCGGCATCGGCTTCCACCAGCCGGGTGCCCCAGCGCTCCGCCTGGGCCTTCATCCGGTCCATCAGATCGGGGCCGAGGATTCCGTCTGGGAAGCCTGGGTAATTCTCAACGTGGGTGGTGGTCATCAGCTGGCCGCCGGGGATGCCGCCATCCTGAAAACCCGTGATCAGCAGCGGGCTGAGGTTGGCGCGGGCGGCGTAGATGGCGGCGGTGTATCCAGCCGGGCCGGAGCCGACGATCACCAGGTTTTCGATACCGGATGGTTCCGGCAGAGGGTGCTCGGCCGTCATCGCGCTTAAACGGAGAGGGTATGAGTTAACCCTAGATCAGCAAGGGTTCGCCCGGCGGGTGGCAGGTGGGAATCAGGGTTCCCGGATGGCTTTGGGCCAGTGTTGCTTCGGCAGCAGCAGGGCTTCCACCCGCTCGGGTTGGTCGTCGATGCAGAGGATCCATTCGCGGAACTCTTCGGTGAGCGCGAAACTGTCTTCGTAGCGCTCCGCTGCGTCGAGGCTGGCGATTCGCCTTTCCGCCCAGCTCACCTGGGCCGCCAGCAGGCGATGGAGAGACGCATGGGCCATGGTCCTGCTCCGGAGACGTTCAGGCTGGCGAGCGTGTTGATCAGCTGCCTGGTTGTTGCCGGGAACGTTGCATTTTTTTGACAACAGCCCCGTGTCCTGATCCGGGCGGGAGGGGTCAGATCGGTCCGCCCAGGAAACGGGGCAGCTCCGGTCCACGCAGCCGGATCACCGCTCCGACCCCCTCGGCCAGGGCCTGCGGGGGCAGGCTGCGGCCGCCGCCGCCGCCCGCGGCCGAATCCTGCTCGGCGGGGGGCGCGCCTGGCCGGATCCGATACGGCTCAGCCACCGACCAGGTGCGGGCATAGGCCAGCAGGCGCGGATCGGCCGGGGCGAACACGTAGGAGGGCTGGCGGGGAATCGCCTCCAGCTCAGATCGTCCGGCCTCCATCCGAACGGCACGGGTGATCGCCTGAACAAAGCGACTGCGGGTCACCACCGTGGTCAGGTACGCCACCACCCGCAGGCGGGGGGCATCGAATCCCTCGGCGCACATGTCGATGCTGACCAGCCAGTCCGCCTCCCCGTCCCGGAAGCGCTGCAGCCCTGTGGCCGCCTCGGGATCCTGGGAATGCACCAGCACGACCCGATCCCCCTCTTCTTCGAGCAGACCGGTGATCCGCCTGGCATGGGCGATGTCCCGGGCGATCACCAGCCCGCCCGCCAGCGGGTGAGCCTCGGCGCGCAATCGCTCAAGGCGACGGCGGGCCTGCAGCAGCACCCTCAGGGCGATGCTGCTGCTGTCTCCCGGCTGGATGGCTCGTCGCAGGTTTCGGGCTCGCCAGCCCTCCCGCCACTCGGTTGAAAGGGAGGAGCGCTCGGTGTCGCCGAGGCGGCCGTGGTCCACCCAGCCATCCTGGAAGCGGAATTCGAGCGGGCGAACATCGCCGGCCGCGATCAGCTCCCGCGGCTCGACGCTGAGATCGGCGGCAATGTGCTCGATCAGCTCGCCCCCTTCCCATTGCCGGTGGCGCCGGGCGGCGCGGAAGGCCAGGTTGTCGGCACGAAAGGGCGTGCCACTCAGCCCGAGCCGCAGCACGCAGCCCTGGCTCAGCCGCTGGAAGGCCTGTCCCCACACGGCGGCCTCCGGCTCCTCCGGATCGATGCCGAGGTGATGCACTTCATCGGCCACCGCCAGCACCCTGGCCTCGCGGGTCCAGGCCAGCTCCCGCTCGAGCCTGTCGATCTGACGGGCCGCGCCCTGATAGCTGAGCAGCAGCCCGGCGCCGCCGGCGGGATCGGCTGACTGCGCCGGCCAGTCGCTGAGGGTGAGGCCGAGCTGGGCGGCGGCGGAGCGCCACTGGGCCGCAATCGAGCTGCGATGGCAGCAGACCAGCAGGTGTGTGAGTGTCCCCTCCCGGTGCAGTCGCTGAAAGGCGAGCAGGGCGCCGAGGGTCTTGCCGGCCCCGGGACCGGCATGGATCAGCACGTCCTGCCCAGCCGGCCCGCCTTGCTCAAGCCGCCGCCTCAGCAGTTCGATCATGCGCCGCTGCCAGTGCCGCGGCCTGGGGCCCGCCAGGGAGTGCCGCGCCGCCAGGTTGAAGGAAAGGGAGCCCATGGCCATGCGGCAAGGTGGCCATTCTGTGGTTGAAACCGGCCGGAACCGGCTGAGGGGCAGTCCTTGCCTGCCAGGGGGGCTCCCTTTGCCTAGAACTGGATCAGCTGTTCCTGTCCTGGATGCCTGCTCTTTCCGCCCCCGGCCTGCTTGCCGTCACCGGTGCCTCCGGCAAGACCGGCTGGCGGGTGGTGCAGGAGGCCCTCGGTCGGGGATACGAAGTGCGGGCGATCCTGCGGCCCAACTCCACGGTTCCAGCCGGCCTGGAGGGGGCCGAGCTGATTCGCCTCGAACTCAGCGACAAGGCCGCCCTTGAGCGGGCCCTGCAGGGCGCACAGGCCCTTGTGATCGCCACCGGCGCCCGCCCCTCGATCGACCTGAGCGGTCCGCTGCAGGTTGATGCCCTGGCGATGCGGTCCCAGATCGCCGCCTGCCAGGCCGCTGGGGTGCAGCGGGTGGTGCTGGTCAGTTCGCTCTGCAGTGGCCGCTTTTTCCACCCCCTCAACCTGTTCGGCTTGATCCTGCTCTGGAAACGGCTGGGGGAACGCTGGCTCCAGGAGAGCGGTCTGGCCTGGACGGTGGTGCGACCGGGCGGGCTGAAGGAGTCGGAGCTGAACCTGGAGGCCGAAGGCATCCGCTTCAGCGGGCCTGATCAGCAGGAGAGCAACAGCATTCCACGGCGCCTGGTGGCCAGGGTCTGCCTTGATGCCCTGGCCATTCCAGCGGCGACCGGCCGGATCATCGAGATCACCAGCGGCCCGGATCTGGCGCCGATCGGCCTGGAGGAATGGCTGCAGAGCCAACCCCTCGTCGTCGATGCCTGAACCACTCGGGGCAGTGCCTTTTCAGCCGCGGCCGCCCTGGTGGGGGCCCGACCTGCAGACCCTGCGTGACACTCTGCGGGGGCCGCGCTTTCCCGTCGATCAGGCTGAGCCCCTGCCGATCCCGATCGGGCGGGGAGAGCAGTTGCTGGCCCTGGTCGACCGGCCCGCCCAGGCGGCGCCCCTCGGCGTGGTGCTGCTGCTGCATGGCCTGGGCGGCTCCAGCCAGGCGACCGGGGTGCGCCGCCTCGCCCTGGTCCTGCAGGCCCAGGGTTTTGCGGTGTTGCGTCTCAATCTGCGGGGAGCCGGCGCTGGCCGCTCCCTGGCCCCCGGCACCTATGCGGCCCACTGCAACGGCGACCTGTTGCCAGTCCTGCGCCGGGCGCGGCAGCTGGCGGGGGGTCGGCCGCTGTTCGGGGTGGGCTTCTCCCTGGGTGGAACCGTGCTGCTGAATGGGGTGCTCGAGCCAGGCTCGCCGCAGCCCTGGCTTGATGGCCTGGTGGTGATCAGCAGTCCGCTCGATCTGGCCGGCTGCTCGGCGGCGATCGGTCTGCCCCGCAACCGGCTCTACGAGCGCTGGCTGCTGCGCAGCCTGCGTCGCCAGACCCTGGCTGATTCCAGTGGACTCAGCGCCGGGGAGCGACTTGGCCTCAGCCAGGTCCGCAGCATTCGCGATTTCGACACCCTGATCACCGCACCCCGCTGGGGCTTCGCCTCCGTGGACAACTACTACGCCCAGGCCAGTCCACTGCTGAGGCTCCAGGAGCCGGATCCGCCCTTGCCGGCGAGCCTGCTGATCCAGGCGCTCGATGATCCCTGGGTGCCGGCGGCCCCCGCCGTCGCCCTGGCCTCACGGGATCCGGCCCTGCCAGGGCTCGAGGTCGTCCTCTCGGCCGGGGGCGGACATAACGGCTTCCATGCCCCCGGCGGCAGCTGGTCGGATCAGCTCACCCTGCACTGGCTGCGCCAGCAGCTGGATCGGCAGCCCCCCCGAAGGGCGTGCGCCTGAGAATCCAGGCCTCGATCGGATCGCCGCCGATCACATGCTCCCGCACGATTCGCTCGATCCGCTCCGGCGTCACGCCCCCGTACCAGATGCCCTCCGGCCAGATCAGCAGAATCGGACCGCCGCCGCAGATCCGCAGGCAATCGGCCTTGCTGCGCAGCACGATGCCGCCGGTCCGGCTCGGATTCTCCAGGTCGAGCTGGCGCACCAACGTCTTGAGCCGCTCCCAGCTGGCGGCTCCCACGGCCGGATCGCCGCAGAGTGGCTTGCTGGGCGTTGCGCAGAGCAGGAGATGATGGGCAATCGCCATGGTGTTGCTCAGAATAATGCGGCTCAGTGGGGCAGGATCTGGGCTGTGGCGGCCGCCTCATCCACCGCCTGCCGAGCCCAGCCATCGACGGCCAGCACGTCGTCGAGGCCTGGATCGGCCCGCAGGTCGCCTCGGTGGCGATCGCAGACCCGCTCGATCAGCTCTGGAATCGCCAGGAAGGGGATCCGCTCGTTCAGAAAGAGTGCCACCGCCTGCTCGTTGGCGGCATTGAGCACCGCCGGCATCGTGCCGCCGGCGCGACCGGCCGCATAGGCCAGTTGCATGCAGGGGTATTTGGCCCGGTCCGGGGCGCGGAAGCTGAGGCTGCCCACCTCGGTGAGATCGAGCCGCCGCCAGGGGGTTTCGAGACGCTCCGGCCAGCTGAGGCAGTAGAGCAGAGGCAACTTCATGTCGGGCCAGCCCAGTTGGGCCAGCACCGAGGAATCGACCAGCTCCACCATCGAGTGGATGATGCTCTGGGGATGGACGACGATTTCGATCTGGTCGTAATCGAGGCCAAACAGATAGTGGGCCTCGATCACCTCAAGGCCCTTGTTCATCAGGGTGGCTGAATCCACGGTGATCTTGCGCCCCATGCTCCAGTTGGGATGGCTGGTGGCGTCGGCCACGGTGGCTTTGGCCAGATCAGCGGCGGGCCAGTCGCGGAAGGCGCCGCCGGAGGCCGTGAGCTGGATGCGACGCAACCCGGGGGTGGGAATGCCGGTGGACAGGCGGGCGGTGTCGGCCCAGGGGGTGCCCTGCAGGCACTGGAAGATGGCGGAGTGCTCCGAATCGGCCGGCAGCAGCCGGCTGCCGCTGCGCTTCAGCTCCGGCAGCACCACGGGCCCGGCGGCGATCAGGGTTTCCTTGTTGGCCACCGCCAGGTCTTTGCCGGCGCGGATCGCCGCGAGGGTCGGCAGCAGGCCGGCACAACCGACGATTCCCGTTACCACCAGCTCGGCCGTGGGCCAGGCGGCGGCGGCGCAGAGGGCCTCGCTGCCACCGAGCAGTTCAGGCAAGCGGAAGGGCTGGCCAGGCCGGTCGAGGGCGGCGAGGCGGGCCCGCAACTCCGGCAGAAGGGCGGCATCGGCCAGGGCCACCACTTCGGGGGAGTGGCGCTGAATCTGGTCGGTGAGCAGGGCCAGGTTGCGGCCGGCGCTGAGGGCCACCACTTTGAAGCGATCGGGGAACTCGCTGGCCAGTTCCAGGGTCTGGGTGCCGATCGAGCCGGTGGACCCCAGCACGCTGATCGCCTTCACCGCGCTGCTCCGTCGATGGCCGTCAGTCTCCCATCCAGGCCGGGCGCACCTCCCCCGGAGGGTCGGGGCGTCACACTGGATCGATCCGACCGACTGCCGTGCTCTGGCTCAGGCGCTGGAATTTCATCGAGAGAGCCCGGCTGGAGCGGGAGCTCTGGGATGCCTTCGAGCGGGGCGAGAGCATCGAGGAATGCCTGGCGGCCTGTCCGGCCAGTGATCCGTTCCGCCGTGAGGTGTGGCAGACCACGGTCGTGCGCATCCGGCGGATCGAGGCGCTGATGGCCGGCAGCAAAGCCCCGGAGCCCCCTCCCGACTGATCTGACCGACTGAATCTGGTACCTGAATCCTGGCGACTGAACCCGGCGTCCTCCACAGCTCACTTGCGGATCCAGTCGGTGCTGCCGCCGGGCCGGTCGATCAGTTCAATGCCGTCGCGACGCAGCTGATCGCGGATCGCATCGGCTGCGGCATAGTCCCTGCTGCTGCGGGCCGCAAGCCGCTGGGCGATCAGGGCCGAGATCTCCGTCTCCGCCGGGCCGGGGGCGGCGACAGCCGAAGATTCCGCAGGGCTGAGCGGCTCGGACTGGAGGCCCAGCACCCCGGCCAGGCTGATCAGCAGCTGCCAGCGGCTCTGGAGATCGGCGACGCTGGGGCCCGGCGGATCGGCCTGAAGAGGATCCTCCCCCCGTTCGAGCCGGTTCGAGAGGGCGCGCAGCGGCCTGGCCAGCTGGAACAGCACCGCCAGGGCGGCCGAGCTGTTGAGGTCGTCGTCCATGGCGCTGATGAACGCCTCCTGAAGCTCGGAGGGATCCCAGGCCATGGACTGCTGCTGATCCCGCTGGGGCAGAGGCCCGGCAGCCACCGAAAAACCGAGCCGATCCCCGAAGCGCACCCCGAGGTCGAGGGCGGCGTTAAGACCGCTCCAGCCGGCGGCAGCGGCTTCCAGGGCGGCATCGCTGAAATCGAGCGGTTTGCGGTAATGCGCCTGCAGCACGAACAGCCGCAGGGTCATCGGTGAAACGCCCCGCTCCAGCAGAGCGCGGATCGTGGTGAAGTTGCCGAGCGATTTCGACATCTTCTCGCCCTCCACGTTCACCATGCCGTTGTGCAGCCAGAAGCGGGCCAGGGGTTTGCCGGTGGCCGCCTCCGACTGGGCGATCTCGTTCTCGTGGTGCGGAAAGATCAGGTCGGCGCCACCGAGGTGGATGTCGATCGAGTCACCGAGTTCCTGGCGAACCATCGCCGAGCATTCGATGTGCCACCCCGGCCGGCCCGGACCCCAGGGGGAGGGGAAGCTGGGCTCCCCCGGTTTGGCTCCTTTCCAGAGGGCGAAATCGAAGGGGTGGTGCTTGCGGCTTTCCTCGCCGTCATCGAGCCGGCCACTGGCTCCATCCTGCTGCTCATCGAGGTTGCGGCCACTGAGTTTGCCGTAGTCGGCCCGCTTCAGCACGGCGAAGTACACGTCACCGTCGGCGGAGTAAGCGGCCCCTTTGGCTTCAAGTTCCCCGATCAGTGAGCGGATGCCGTCCAGGCAGCAGGTGGCCCTGGGCAGGCGGTCCGGCGGCAGGATTCCCAGGGAGGCCATGTCGGCCTGGAAGGCGGCGATGTTGCGTTCGCTCACCTCCTGCATCGAAGTGCCCTCGGCGGCGGCCCGCTGCAGGATCTTGTCGTCGATGTCCGTGACGTTCTGGACGAAGGTGACCGCGAATCCCCGCCAGCTGAGATAACGCCGCAGGACATCCCAGACGATGTAGCTGCGGGCGTGGCCGAGATGGCACAGGTCGTAGACGGTGACGCCGCAGCAGTAGATCGACACCTGACCGGGCACCAGCGGCTCAAAGGTCTCGGTGCGGCGCGTGAGCGTGTTGGTGAACCGCAGGGTCAAGGGGGGCGGATGTGTCCGTTCGGGCACCGTAGGGCCTGGCCTTTGCCGGTACCTAGGATCCGGCCCTCCCTGCAGGGCCGCCGATTGCCGAAAGCCTTCACCGTTCTGTGGGCAGGTCAGCTGGTCTCCAACTTCGGAACCCAGACGAGCCTCTATGCGCTTGGTCTGTGGTTGTTCCAGCGGGATGGCCAGCTCGCCAGTTTCACGACGGTGGCGATCGTGATCCTGCTGGCCAAGCTGCTGGCGTTGCCTCTGCTCGGTCGCCGGCTGGCCGGCTGGCCCCGTCGCCGCGTCATGCTCCTCGCCAACGGCCTGGGTGGAACCGTCACCCTGTTGCTGGCGATTGCTCTCTACCGCCAGGCGGCTCCCCTCAGCCTGATCCTGGCTCTGCTGTCTGTCGCTGCCGTCGCGGAAGCGACGCTGGTGCTCTGCTTCGCGAGCCTGATCCCGCAGATGGTTCCGATCGAGCAGCTGGGCAGGGCCAACGGCCTGTTCGCCAGCGGTGACGGACTGGTGATGGCAGCGGCCCCCTTGCTGGGAGCAGTGCTGGTGGGGGTCGGCGGTCTGGCGGGGGCCCTGGCCCTTGACGGTGGAACCTGTCTTGTGGCGCTGGCCTGTGTGGGTCTGGTCCGGTGGCCGAGGGCTGCACTGGCCCCCCTGCAGCCGCGCCAGACCTGGGTGCCTGGTCTGCGGGCCGGAGTGTCGGAGCTCTGGGCCAACCCCCTGACCCGCCCGCTGCTGCTGCTGGGCACCACGGTGTCGTTCGCGATGGCGGCCTGCGAAATCCTCTTTCCCGCCTGGGTGCTCACCGCCAGTGGTGCCACCCGCCTAGGGGTCGCCCTGCTGGTCGGGGCGGGAGGGTTTGGGCTGGGGGTGCTCGGCTGGCGAAGGGTGGAGCGCCGGCACTGGGCGTCGGCGCTGCTTTCAGGCCTGGCCTTCCAGAGTGTGATCCTGATCGGGGCTGGCCTGGTGGTGTTCGAAAGGCTGCCCGTGCTCTGGTTCTTCGGCCTTGCCGTCTTTCATGTGTGCCTGCCGATCAATGGTGCGGCCCTGCAGTGCCTCTGGCAGGCGGTGATCCCGGTTGAACAGCAGCCACGCCTGTTTGCGGCGCGCTTTGCGATGGAGTGGAGCGCACGACTCGCGGCATTCACCAGCAGTGCCCTGCTGGTCGATCGCTTTCTCCAGCCGGCGATGACCTGGACCTTCTGGCCCGGCTGGATCCGGGAGACGGTGGGGTCCTCGGCCGGCAGACCGATGGCGATCGGCCTGTTGGGGGTCGGTTGGTTGCTGCTGGTGGTTCTTGTCTGGCAGTCGGAACATATCAAGCGGCAGGGACGCCTTGCTGTAACGCTTTTCTGATGCGCGTTCTGATCCTCACCTCCCGGGCAGGCACGGCTCATCAGAATGCGGCGAATGCCCTGGTTTCCTGGTTTGGCATTCAGGTGCCCCACGTGGATGTGACGGTGCTCTTCCATGAAGACACCTGTGCTTATAACAGTGATGCCACAAATCTCTATAACTGGATTCAGAAGAAGGCGCCCTGGCTTCATAAGATCTACTGGCGAATTCTCGAAACGGAAGACTTCACCAAGCCCGGCACCGTTCTGATCGGCCGCGGCCATTTCGTGGAGGTGCTGCGTCGCTGCCTGCCCGATCTGCTGATCTCCACCCATCCCCACACGAACAGGGGCCATTTCGATCTGGCCAAGCGGGTCGTCGGTCCCCAGCTGCGCTGCATCGTCTGCTGCACAGAAGTGGATGGGGGCTTCGGCTTCACCCGCAACTGGGTGACCCGAACGGCCGACGGCTTCTGGGCCATCACCGAGCCTGTGGCGGCTGAGCTGCGGAAACGACTGTTTCCTGAGCAGCGCATTGCGGTGCTGGGCCCCCTGCTCCAGCAGCCCTTCCACGCCGGGGGGGCGGCACCGCTCACCCTTCCTGGCCTGCCGCTGCTGGTGCTGGGCTCAGGTGCCAACGGTTCCGGCAACCATCTGGATCTGCTGGAGCAGCTGCTTCCCTGGGGAGGTCAGCTGGAGGTGGTGGCCCTGTGCGGACACCGAAAAGACCTTCAGAATGCTGTCCAGCACTGGGCTGAGTCCCACCCCGGCCTGGCGGTCACCGCCCTTGATTTCCAGGGACCTGAGGCGATGGCGGCCCTCTATCGGCGCTGCTGGGCGATGGTGAGTCGGCCAGGGGCCCGCACCGCCACCGAAGCCCTCTTGCTGGGCTGTCCCCTGATCTTTCATCACCTGGGCGGGTGCATGCCCCAGGAGCTTCTGGCCCTGCGGTACTTCCGAGAGCGAGGGCTCGCCACGTCCATCCAGCGGGCCTGTGATCTCGCTGCCGTGGTTGGGGGCTGGCTGGCCGACCCCGCCCGCTATCAGCTGTTGCGGCTCCGCTACCGGCAGTGCGCCCTCCAGGCCGATCCTGAGAGGGTCATGAAATACTTATTGCATGGTTAAGGGTCTTTCTGCACTTCAGCTGGCCCTGCTGGCCCAGAAGGCCCACGACCAGCGTCAGCTGCTCCAGGCCGAACCGATCGCCGTGGTCGGGATGGGCTGCCGGTTCCCCGCTGGCGAAGGCAAGCCCAATCTCGACAGTCCTGAAGCCTTCTGGTCGTTTCTCTGTGAGGGGGGAGACGGGCTGAGTGAGGTTCCCCCCAGCCGCTGGCCGATCGAGGATTTCTTTGACTCCAGCCCGGGTCGGCCCGGGAAGATGCATTTCCGCCGAGGTGGCTTTCTGGCGGATGTCGACCAGTTCGAGCCCGCCGGTTTCGGCGTCTCCCCCCGGGAGGCCCAGGCGATGGACCCCCAGCAGCGGCTCATCCTCGAAGTGGCCCAGGAAGCCCTGGAAACGGCTGCCATCGCCACCGATCGGTTGAAGGGCACGGCCGCGGGGGTGTTCATGGGCATCTGCACCAACGATTACGCCTGGCGCCAGCTGCGCAGCGAAGTCGGTGACGAGCGCTTCGACCTCTATTTCGCCTCCGGCTCCAGCCTGAGCATGGCGCCGGGCCGGCTCTCCTATCTGTTGGGCCTGACCGGACCCTCTCTGGCGGTGGACACCGCCTGCTCCTCCTCCCTGGTGACGGTGGACCTGGCCTGCCGTTCCCTGCGGGATCGCGGCTGCGACCTGGCCCTCGCCGGTGGCGTCAGCCTGATCCTCTCGCCGGTGAACAGCCTCTGCCTGGCCAAGAGCGGAATGATGGCGGCCGATGGCCGCTGCAAATCCTTTGATGCGGCCGCCGATGGCTACGTGCGCAGCGAGGGCTGTGGGGTGGTGGTGCTGAAGCGGCTGGCCGATGCGATGGCGGCCGGCGATCCGATCTGGGCGGTGCTGCGGGGCAGTGGGGTGAACCAGGACGGCGCCACGGCCGGGCTCACCGTCCCCAGTGGTGAGGCCCAGGCTGCCCTGATGCGTCAGACCCTGGCCCTGGCTCAGCTGGAGGGGGATCAGATCGATGTGCTGGAGGCCCATGGCACCGGCACCGCCCTGGGCGATCCGATCGAGCTCAAGGCCCTCGCCCCGATCTATGCCAGTCCGGATCGCGATGCTCCGCTGCTGCTGGGCTCGGTGAAAACGAACATCGGCCACCTGGAGGGGGCCTCCGGAATCGCCGGGTTGATCAAGGGGATCCTGATGGTTCAGAAGGGGCTGGTGCCGCCCCACCTGCACCTGCGCCGACCCACCCCACTCATGGACTGGGATCAGTGGGCGCTTCGGCTGCCTGAGGTCCTCGAACCCTGGCCCCGTCAGGGCGGTCTGCGCCGGGCGGCGGTCAGTTCGTTCGGCTGGAGCGGCACCAACGCCCATGTGATCGTCGAACAGGCCCCGACTGAGTTGATCCCAGCCCCCGCCGATTCCCCCGCGGCTGACGACTGGTTGCTGCTCTCCGCCTCGACGGAGTCCAGCCTTCAGAAGCTGGTGGAGCGTTTTGTGCGCTGGTTGCCCGGAGTGGCTCAGGCCAACTGGCAGGCCGTCTGTGCCACCAGTCGGGAGGGCCGCCGCAGCCTGCGTTGGCGGCTGGCCCTCAAGGCGGCGACACCGATCGCGGCGGCGGCCGACCTTGCGGGCTGGCTGGATGGGGAAGAGGTGCCAGCGCTGCTCTGGGGTGAGGCGCCTGCTTCCCCGCCCCGCCTGGCCTGGGATCTTGTCGGATCTGCCTCGCCCGGTGCCGCTGGCTGGGTGGCGGACTGGCTGCGGCTCGGCGTCGAACCCGGCGCGGTGGTTCATGGGGCTGATTCGCTTGATCTGGCCACCACGCTCGCGGTGTTGCCGTCCCGGCCTCGCCTGGTGGAAGCCGGCGCCGCCAGCGAGGAACTCGCGGCCCATGGCTATGGCCTGCGATTTCCGCTCGAGGCTCCAGGGATCAGCCGCGCGGTTGAACTCTGGCTGGCCGGCTGCCAGCTCGATTGGCGTCCGCTCTCCCCCGCCAGGCTCTGGCCCCGTCAGGTGCTTCCCACCGTTCCGTTCGAGCGGGGAACGTTCTGGATCGAGGAGCATGATCGGATTCACGCCAAAGCGGCTTTCCAGCTCGACCGTTGGCGGAGCTGGACAGCGCTGGAGACGCTCGAACCAGCTGTTACAGGTTCCGCCCCCCTGGTGTTGCTCGGGGGAACGGCGGCGATCGGCCTGAGCCTGGCGGAGCGCCTCGGCAACGGGGCCTGCTGGCTGCCCGATCTCGACGGCCTCGATGCCTGGCTGGATGAACCACAGACGAGTGAGGCAGCCGCCCGCAGCCGCCCTTCGCTCGTGCTGCTGACAGCTCTCCGGCCGCCGGCGGCCGAAGCCCTGGCCGGGCAGCCCTTCTGGCAGGAATGGCTCCCGCTGCTCCGGGGCCTGCTGGAGCGAAGCGCCTGCCTTGAAACCGTTCACTGGGCCCTGAGCGGCTCAGACGAGGCCGGTGGTGAGGCCCTGGCAGCTCTCGCCCGCTGCTGGATCCGGGAAGCCGGACCCCAGGGCGGCGCCCTTTTGTGGTGCGATCCCGCCGGAGCCGATCTGGTGGACCTGCTGCTGACCGGGCCCGCCTTGGCCACGCTTGAAGAACGACGGCTGCAGGCCGGCGCGGTGGAACGGGTGTCGCTGGATCCGGCGCCGGCCGATTTGTTCGTGGCCCCTGGCCCGGCCCTGCGGGCCGCGGCCACCGTGCTGATCAGCGGTGGGCTGGGGGCCCTGGGTCTGGCCACGGCCCGCTGGCTGGTCGCCGCAGGCAGCCGCCAGCTTGTGCTGCTGGCCCGGCGGCCGGCCAATCCCGCCCAGCTGGCCGTGATCGCCGAACTCGAAGCTCTTGGAGCCCGCGTGGCGGTGGAAAACGTGGACGTGGCCGATGGCGCTGGCCTCGAGGCCGTTTTTGCCCGCATCGCCGCCAGTGGCCTGCCGCTGCAGGGAATCATCCATGCCGCCGGCGTGCTGGACGATGGCCTGCTGATCAATCAGACCCCCGAGCGATGCGCCGCCGTTGCCGCCGTCAAGGTGTTGGGTGCTCAGCACCTTGACCGGCTGAGCCGGGGCCTGCCGCTTGATTTCTTCCTCTGCTATTCCTCCGTGGCCGGCCTGCTGGGCTCGCCGGGCCAGGCGGCCTACGGTGCCGCCAATGGAGCTCTCGATGGCCTGATGGCCGAGCGGCGCGCCGAGGGCTGGCCCGCCCTCAGCATCAACTGGGGTCCCTGGGCCGGAGAGGGAATGGCCGCGGGAACGGCCGATTTCCTGCGCAAGATCAAGCCCGACCAGGCCCTCGCCAGCCTGGAGCGCTGGATGGGCAGCAGCGAGGCCAGGGCAGTGGTCGTGGAGCTAGAGGAGCAGGCCCATGATCGTTTCGTGCCCCGGTTCCGGGCCCTCACCCAGGAGCTCACCGTGATCCGGGAGCTGGAGGGGAATCTGGAAGGGGCGACGGCCGAAGCCGCCATGCTCGGCTGCCTGGCCGATGTGCTCGCCGAGCTGGGCGGCTACGACCACGCCGATCTTCAGGCCGGCACCGACCTCCAGCTGCTCGGCATGGATTCGATGATGGCGGTGGAGCTGGCCACGGCGGTCCAGGCCGGCCTGGGGGTGAGCCTGGGTCTCGGAGCGATGGCGGGGGATCCCACTCTGGGGAGCCTGGCCGGCCACCTGCTCCTGCTGATCGGAGGGGGCAGTCCGTCCGTCAACGGCGTCGCTGCGGACACCGACCTGGCCGCCGAAGCCGTGTTGCCGGCCGACTGGCACTGGCCGTTCAACCCCCCGGCCCCTGGTCTGGACGACCCAGGGCAGGACGGCCCCGGCCGGGCGGTGCTGGTGACCGGGGCCACTGGCTTTCTGGGGGCCCATCTGCTGGCCGACCAACTGAAGCGCTGGCCCGATCTCAGGATCCATTGCCTGGCCCGCGCCGATTCCGACCATGGCGCCTGGGAGAGGGTGCAGGCCAATCTGCGCAGCTATGGGCTGTGGCGGGAGGCCGATGCTGAGCGAATCGTCGGGGTCGCCGGTGACCTCGCCAGGCCTCGTTTCGGCCTGGAGGCCGCTGGCTTCAACGCCCTGGCCGCCCAACTGGACGGCATCCTCCACAACGGTGCCCAGCTCAGCTACACCCTCCCCTACAGCCAGCTTCGGGCCGCCAATGTGGGGGGAACCCTGGAAGTGCTGCGCCTGGCGGTGGCGGGACCCCGCCCCCTGCCGGTGCAGTTCATCTCCAGCACCGCAGTGGCCGAGGCGGCCGCCTACCGCGATCAGGAGATCCTCGAATCCGATGACCTCAGCGAATGGCGGGGGATTGTGCTCGGCTACTCCCAGACCAAGTGGGTCAGTGAGCGCCTGATGCTGGCCGCCGCCGCCAGGGGCCTGCCGGTCACGGTGTACCGGCCTCCCCTGATCGGCGGTCACTCCCGCACGGGTGCCTGGAATGCCGACGACTACATCCACCGCCTGGTGCGGGGTTGCCTGGAGCTGGGCCAGACCCTCGACGTGATGACGGAGCTGGATCTGGTGCCGGTCGACTATGTGAGTGACGCCGTCGGCGTTCTGGCCTGGAAGCCTGAGCATGCCGGGGCGGTGTTCCACCTCAACCACCCCCGGCCGGTGCTGTGGAGCGACCTGCTGAAGGGTTTCAGTGATCAGAGCCCCAAGGCTGTTCCCTTGCAGGACTGGCTGGAGGAATTGTCAAAGCAGCCCACCAATCCGCTCTACCCCCTGATTCCCTTCTTTTCGCAGCGCTGGGGGAGCGAACAACTCACCTATTCCCAGTTGTTGATGCCGGGCCTGCGCTCCAGGCCCAGTTGCGAGCGCACCGAGGCCGTGCTCCAGGCGCTCGGGGTGGTCTGCCCCAGTCGCGAGGAGCTGATCGAGCGGTATGCCGGCCTGTTTCTGAGGGCCCTTTCCGGCCATCCCGGTTAGAGATCCTTGAGCAATCCTGAGCCCCACGTCCCTCGCCCACCGGAGCCGATCGCGATCGTGGGGATCGGTTGTCGCCTGCCGGGGGAGGTGGATTCACCCGCCGACTTCTGGCAACTGCTGATCCAGGGCCGTGATGTGATCCGGGAAGTGCCACCGGACCGCTGGGATCTGGCGCGCCATTTCGATCCCGATCCGCAGCGCCCGCTGCACCAGCACGTGCGGCACGGGGGCTTCATCGAGGCCATCGACCAGTTCGATGCCGCCTTCTTCGGGATCTCACCCCGGGAGGCGATCTGCATGGATCCGCAGCAACGGCTCCTGCTGGAGGTGGCCTGGCGCGCCCTGGAAGATGGGGGGCAGCCGGTGGAAGCCGTGCGTGGCCAGGCGGTGGGAGTGTTCATCGGGATCTCCTCGGCGGATTACATCAACGTTCTGTGGAGTTCCACCGAGAACTACGCCGTTCCCGACAACGAGCCCTTCGTGCTGCCGGGGAACACCAGCTCGATCGCGGCCAACCGTCTTTCCTATTTCTTCGATTTCAAGGGTCCGAGTTTCTCGGTGGACACGGCCTGTTCCTCGTCACTGGTGGCTGTCCATCTCGCCTGTGAGAGCCTCTGGAGGGGCGAGGCGGTGGCAGCCCTGGCCGGAGGTGTTCAGGCCCTGATCAGCCCTGGCAGCCAGATGGGCTTCTGCAAGGCCGGGCTGCTCTCCGCCGATGGCCGCTGCAAGAGTTTCGATGCCAGTGCCGATGGCTACGTCCGCTCCGAGGGCGCTGGAGTGGTGCTGCTCAAGCCCCTCTCAGCGGCCCTGGCCAATGGGGATGCGATCTATGCGCTGATCCAAGGCACGGCAGTCAATTCCGATGGCCGCAGCAACGGCATGGTGGCGCCCAACCTGCAGTCCCAGGTGATCTGCGTGCGCCAGGCCTTTGCCCGGGCCGGGATTGATCCGGCCGCCGCCCAATACGTCGAGGCCCATGGAACCGGAACGCGCCAGGGCGATCCGGTGGAGTTGCAGGCCCTCGGCACGGTGCTCGGGGAAGGCAGGCCCCACGACCAGCCCTGCCGGGTGGGCTCGGTGAAGAGCAACCTCGGCCACGGCGAAACCGTTGCCGGCATCACCGGGCTGATCAAGGCCGCTCTCTGCGTCCGTCACCGCCAGCTTCCGGCCAGCCTCCATTGCCGCAACCCCAACCCCGACATCGATTTCAGCGGGCTGAAGCTGCAGGTCCAGACCTCGCTGGAGCCATTCCCGCAGGCGGATCGGCCGGCCGTGGTGGGGGTCAGCTCCTTCGGTTTCGGCGGCACCAATGCCCATGTCGTGCTCGGCGAGCCGCCGGAACCTGCCGCGGCGAGTTCGCAACCCCGCCCCCCCAGGCCCCAGCCGCTCCAGTTGCTCTGCCTCTCGGCCCACTCCGATGTGGCCCTACGGCAGAAAGCAGGCGACCTGGCCAGCCTGCTGCGGGACCAGCCCGGTCTTCCCCTGGTTGATCTCTGCGCCACGGCCAACCAGCGGCGCAGCCAGCTGTCGCGTCGACTCGTCTGCCTGGCCCCGGATCACGCCGCTCTGCTGCTGCAGCTCGCTGGCTTCGCTGCCGGCGAGGAGCCCCAGGGGATCAGCTGGGGCCAGGCCGCCCGGCGTCCCGGCAAGCTCGCCTTCCTGTTCACCGGCCAGGGATCCCAGACCCTGGGCATGGCCGAGGGGCTGCTCCGTCACCATCCCGTCTTCCGGGCGGCGTTCGAAGCCTGCACCCACCTGCTCGACCCGCTGTTGCCCCAGCCCCTGGCCAGGGTGCTCTACCCGGCGGCCGGCCTGGAAGAGGCGGCCGCCTCCGCCCTGAACCAGACCCGTTACACCCAGCCGGCCCTGTTCGTGGTGGGCTATGCCCTCGCCCAGCTCTGGCAGAGCTGGGGAGTCCGCCCCGATCTGCTGATGGGCCACAGCGTCGGCGAAGTGGTGGCCGCCCATCTGGCTGGGGTGTTCAGCCTGGAAGACGCCATCCGGCTGGTGGTGGCGCGGGGGCGCCTGATGCAGGAGCTTCCCGCCGGTGGCGGCATGCTGGCCCTGCTGGCCACGGCCGACCAGCTGGACCGGTTGCTGCAGCAGCACCCCGAGCTCACCGTGGCTGCCAGCAACGGGCCCGCCAACACGGTGCTCTCCGGGCCGCTGAAGGCCCTGGATCGGCTTGAACTCCAGGCCCAGGCCCAGGGGCTGGCGGTTCACCGCCTGGCGGTGAGCCATGCCTTCCATTCGCCGGCCATGGCCCCGATGCTCGACGCGTTCGCGCAGGAGCTTGCCCAGCTTCGCTTCCACCCTCCCCGCCAGCCCCTGGTCAGTAATCTCACCGGCCGTCTGGCCGGTGAGGAGATCGCCCATCCCTCCTACTGGTGCGATCACCTGATCCGTCCGGTCAAGTTCGCCCGGGGGATGGATTGCCTCGCGGCCCAGGGTGCCCAGACCTTCCTGGAGATCGGCGCCCGACCCACCCTCACCGGCATGGGGCGGCAATGTCTGCCGGACCCGGCCCTGACCTGGTTGCCCAGCCTGCGGCCCGGTCTTGAGGATGTCCGGGTCATGTTGTCCAGCCTTGCCCAGCTGCACCTTCAGGGCCACCGGGTCGACTGGATCGGTTTTCACCGGCCTTTCCCTCACCATTGGGTGGATCTGCCCGGTTACCCGTTCCAGCGGCAGCGGTTCTGGTGGCCCGTCTACGGCCAGACCAAGGAAGCGGCCAGCCTCTGGCTGGATCAGCTTCTGGCGTCACCGGGGGAGGTGGCGGCCCGCTCCACCCCTTCTTTTTCTGACGATGGGCAGATGCGGCGGCTCGATCTCCCCGGTGGCCGGGAGCAGCGCTTCGAGACCGTGCTCCGGGCGGATCAGCCGGCCGATCTGGCAGATCACGCCCTGCGCCGCCAGGTGGTGTTCCCGGCCACCGGCTTCCTGATCGTTGTGTTGCAGCAGCTCCAGGAGGAGGGCGTCCCCCTGGCCATCAAGGGGATGGAGCTGGAGCGAAGTCTCAAGCTGCGTCATTCCCCGCTGCGGTTGCAGCTGGTGATCAGCGAGGGTCCGTCCAGCCGGACCTTTGAGTTTCACAGCCTGGAGCAGGCCGACTCCGGCCCCGGGCCCGTCGAGGCGGAGCGCCGCTGGAGCTTCCATGGCGGAGGCCTGCTGCCTGGGTCAGGCGATCCGGATCCGGCGCCCTTCGAGCCCTGCGCCTGCCCCGCCACGGCCGCGGCGGTGGATCTGTCCGGCTTCTACGCAGCTCTCGAGCGGATCGGATTGGTGTACGGCCCCAGCTTCCGAGGGGTGGTCGGGCTCCGGCAGGAGCTGGGCCAGGCCTGGGCCGAGCTGGTCCGCCCGCCTGGCGCCAGAGACTGGGCCCTGCTTGATGCCTGCCTCCAGGTGGTGGCGGCCACGCTGGATCCTGCCGCTGCGGCCGGCCAGGTCTTCCTGCCGGTCGGCTTTGATCGCCTCTGGCTGGCCCGGTTGCCGCTGCCGGATCGTTTGCAGGTCCAGGTGCAACTGGTCGCCAACGACGAGGCGGCCTTCGTGGAAGCCGATCTGCTGCTGCTCGATCCGAGCCTGGCAGGAGCGGAGGCCGTGATCGGCTGGATCGCTGGCTTCCGTCTGCGCCGGCTGCCCCGGCAGGCGCTCGATTGGCTGTTTCCCCTGCCGGAGGAGGCAGGCAGCGGGGGCGAGAGTCCTGCCGACTGGCTCTATCAGAGCGTCTGGACCAGTTTGCCGCCGGAGCCACAGCAACCAACACCCCAGCCGCTGCCGCTCCGCTCGCCCCAGGCGCCCTGGCTGGTGGGAGCCGTTGGGGAGCAGGCCGCCGGCTTCCAGGCCTGGACAGCCCAGCAGGGTGGTGAGGCCGGCCGGCTTGATCTGGGCGAGACGGTGCCAGGTCCGGGCCCGGTGCTGTTCTGGCCGGATCTGCGCACCCTCTCAGTGCAGGAGGCGCTGGAGGGTCTGCTGGTGATCGCCCAGCAACTCGGCAGCGCTTCCAGCCGCACCCCCCAGCCCCGCCGGATGATGGTGGTGCTGGAGGGGGAGGGTCCGGCCCAGGGCGCCCTGGAAGCCTTCAGCAAAACCGCAGCCCTGGAGCAGCCGCAGCTGGGCTGGAGCCGGCTGCGGCTGCCGGAGGATCGGGCCCTGGCGCCGGGCCCCGCTGACTGGCCGCTGCTCTGGGAGCTGGCGGAGCGGGAGGCGGCGATCCTCTGGCAGGACGGCGCCGCCCGGGTTGAGCGCCTGATGCCCCTCCCTGCTGATCGGTTCCGCTGGGCGATTGCTTCGTTCGGCAGCCTCGAAACCCTCTGGGCGGAGCCCGTGGCTGCCCAGGAGCCAGCACCGGGTGAGGTGCTGGTGGCCGTGGCGGCCACCGGCCTCAACTTCCGTGATGTGCTCAATGCCCTTGGCCTGCTGCGGACCTACAGCCGTCAGCTCGGGCTCGATGAGGAAGCCCGGGTGCCTTTCGGGGGTGAGTGCGTCGGCCAGGTGGTGGCCTGCGGTGAGGGGGTTGCCCCTGAACTGATCGGCCAGACGGTGGTGGCGGCCCTGGCCGTGGGCAGCCTGGCCAGCCATGTGTGCTGCCGTGCCGAACTGGTGGTGCCGTTACCGGCGGCGATGACCCCGGAAGTGGGCGCCAGTGTGACCACTGCCTTCCTCACCGCTCACTATGGGCTGGTGGATCTGGCTGGCCTGCAGCCCGGTGAAACGGTGCTGATCCATGCGGCAGCCGGTGGCGTGGGCCAGGCGGCATTGCAGGTGGCGCGCCGTTGCGGGGCCCGAATCCTGGCCACGGCCAGCGCCGCCAAGCAGGAGCAACTTCTGGCCCAGGGAGTGGCTGCGGTGTTCGACTCCCGCAGCCTCGCCTTCGCCGAGCAGGTGCTGGAGCACACCAGCGGCCGGGGCGTCGACGTGGTGCTCAACAGCCTCAAGGGCGACGGAGTGGAGGCCGGCTTCCGTGCCCTGGCGAGGGGGGGACGCTTCATCGAACTCGGCAAGATCGAGACCTGGAGCCGCCAGCAGGCTCGGGATCGGCGTCCCGATGCCCGCTACCTGCCCTTCGATCTGCTGGAGGTGGCGGCGGCCTCACCTGGGCTGATCCGGGGGCTTCTGCTGCAGTTGATCGAGCAGCTGGGTAACGGCCAGCTCACCCCGCTGCCGGTCACCGTCTTCCCGAACGAGCGCAGCGTCGAGGCCTTCCGGTTGATGGCCCAGGCCCGCCACACCGGCAAGGTGGTGATCAGCCAGCCCCCCCGACCGCCGGCCTTGAGGGTTGATGGCGATGGGGCTTACCTGGTCAGTGGCGCCCTGGGGGGGATTGGTCGGCAGTTGCTGCCCTGGCTTGCCGATCAGGGGGCGAAGGAGCTGGTGCTGGTGTCCCGTTCCCTGGCCGATCCCCCACCGCCTGCCCGGGCCCTGCTGGAGAACCTGGAGCGCCGGGGGGTGCGCCTGCATTGCCTGGCGGTGGATCTGATGGCGGCCGATGCCGCCGATCGATTGCGGCTGGGCCTCAACGGGCTGGAGCGGCCGGTGCGGGGCTTCTTCCATGCGGCCGGCCGGCTCGATGACGGCCTGATCGATCGCCAGACCCCGGCGCGTCTGGCGGAGGCTCTGGCGGTGAAGCACGGTGGCTGGAACGCCATCGAGGCGGCCCTGGCTTCGCAGCCGCTCGACTTCGGTGTGGCCTTTTCCTCGATGGCCTCGCTGCTGGGCTCCCCGGGCCAGAGCAGCTACGCAGCCGCCAACGGTGCCCTCGATGCGGCCTGCCGGGCGGCGCGGGGCCACCGTCTGTCGATCCAGTGGGGTCCGTGGCAGGGGGAGGGCATGGCGGCGGCGATGGCCGGGCGGGACCGCCAGAGGCTCAGGACCCTGGGTGTTGCTCTGCTGCCTCCTGCGGCCTGCCTGCTGGCCTTGGAACGTCTGTTGAACAGGAGCAGCCGTGGCAGCGTGGCGGTGCTGAACATCAACTGGGAGCGTCTGCTCCGCCAGGCTCCCCGGGGACAGCGGGCCCTGCTCGCCAACCTGCTTGCCGGTGGCGCGCCAGGGGCGTCATCGCCTGGCGATGCGGGCCCACCCGCCCTTCTGGCCGTGCTTCAGGCCACCCCTGCGATCGAGCGCCAGGCCGTGCTGAGAAGGTTTGTCCAGGAGCAGTTGGCCAAGGTGCTGGGTCTTGCGGAAGCGGAGCAGATCGATGCATCCGAGCCACTCTTCAACATGGGGCTCGATTCGCTGATGGCGCTTGAATTCAATGTGCTGCTGGAGAAGAATCTTGGTGTTTCCCTGTCTGAGTCGCTGGTCTTCGAGAAACCCACGGTGGATGATCTGGTGAATCATTTCCTGGTGGAAGTGCTTTTCCTGACGGAGTCATCGCCACAGCCTGCTGTGCCTGAGCCCTTGGAGTCAGTGGCTTCCAACCTCGCCTGGGATCAGAAGCTCGAAGAGGTGGCAGCGCTGCCCGTTGACGATCTGGTGCGACAATTGCGGGGTGAATAGGTGCAACCCTTGCCAGGAAAGATCACCCCTTCTCCATCAGGCTGCGCAGAATCTGCATCGATTGCCTGAGGTTGGTTTCGCTGAGTTCAAAATAGAGGGGACGCAACACAGCAGGCAGATCGGGATCGATCCTGATCTGGTGCTTCACCAGCACGCCCCCCTTCACAGGCGTGAGGGTCCAGTTGCCCTGGAGGCTGCGGATGCGATCACCACTGATCAGCCGATAACTCGTCTGCCGAGGCGGAGTTTCCGTAATGGCCAGCCGGGCCTTGATGCGCAGCCCGAAGGTGTAGGGGGCCTGATAGATCTGGTCTACTTCGAGTTTGCTGCCCTGGCGGCTGACCAACCTGGACTGCTTGATATCCGGCATGGCGGCAAATGTAGCCTCATAGTTGGTGAGCACTTTCCAGGCGTTCTTCGGGGTGGTGGCCACCACGATCGAGGCGGTGTACGAACCCTGGCTGCCTTTGAGAATGGGTTGGGAAGCTGGAGCAGCAACGGCAAGAGGAGAGCACGCTGATGTTGCCGCTAAGATTATCCCGAAGCAACGGTTGGATGGGAGGGACATAGGGTGGAAGAGGTGAAGGGGGCCGCTGGCGAGAAGGCAATGTTTGAACGAAGAATTTATTATATCAGCGGCTTTGATCGACGTGGGGCTTCTTATTATTACGGCTTGTTTTCCCAGCAGCTGAAGCGATTTTCAGATTTGACTGGGCGGGCACTTTCCGTGGGCTCTCGCCGAAGGGATGCCCTGTCGCTTCTGAGTCGCTGGCGAGTCAATGAGGTCGATCCCAGCAGCCAGGCTGGTTGTGATTTCGATTACTGTTTTTTGCATTGGGACGACATTGTTCGTCAGAGTTGGGAGCGCAATCCACTTCGTCTCCTTGGAGCTGGCTTGGTTTTGTATGGCGATCAGCTGATGCAAGGAGTGCTATGGCGGATCGCTCGAGGATCCTTGCCAGGAATCATCTGCTTCCTGTATCCTTTCCTGTTTTTTGCATGTGCATTTCTTTTGGCGGGCCTGCTCGGGTCACTGGCGTTTAGTGCCACAGTTCATCTTGCATGGCTGAAGCCAATTTCTTTGGAATTAGCCTCTGCAGTCAGCTTGACAATTCTCTGGCAAGCCTGGCTGCTTGCAGACCGGCTTGGCATTCTTTGGCTTTTTCGGTCGATGGCTTTCATCCATCAACTCGCAGTGGATGACCAGAGTGACCTGAAGCTACGATTGAATAAACTTGTGATGGCTATTCTTCAGCTTGAAGCTTCGGAACCCTCTGCGGAAATACTCCTTGTCGGTCATAGCAATGGCACGTTTCTGATGGCAATGTTGGCGGCAGAGTTGCGCCGACAACCTGAGTTTGCTCCGATTGCATCCCGGCTCAGCATGCTCAGTCTTGGCCAGAATCTGAGTTTGTTGGCCATTCAACCGCGGGCATTGTCCTTTCGCAGGGATCTCGTTGAGCTGCTCAACGGTGCGCGGCTACCTTGGCGGGATGTGAGTTCCATCGATGACTTCATTTCCGGGCGTGGGGTGGATCTTTACCTCACCTGTGGTCTGACAAAGCCCAGTCCCCCCTATCCAGATGTCGAGTTGATTTCCCTTGCCAATCGCCAGCGCCTCACCTCCCTCTGGCAGGTCATCAAGGGTCAGTTGGATCTCCATTTTGAATACCTCGCTACCCGGGAGCCAGAGCGCAGTGGTGGCTTTGATTACCTGGAACTCGTGCTTCAGCCGGTGGCGAGCACGGCGCAGGCGAGCAACCCACTGCCCTGATGCCTTGTCCCTTCGGTTTCGAGCCGGTTCATCCCCGCCCGGGGCCTTCCACGCCGAATTACCTGTTTCGTCTGTTGCGGGGCCTCCATTCCTGGTTGGGCCTGCTGAACCGCTGGGATTTCCAGATTCCGATCGGTGGGTTCGTTTCTTCGGCTTTCATCTGTTCCTGGTCAATCTGCCTGCGGCGGTGCGGCGGCTGATGGTGGAGCAAGTTGAGCAGTTCCCGAAGCATCCGATCACGCTCTGGGTGCTGCAGCCCCTGATCGGCCGTGCCATTTTCTCGGTGAATGGGTCGGAGTGGGAGCGGCAACGGCGGCTGGTGGATCAGGCTTTCCAGGTGGCCCAGTTGCAGCGGGTTTTTCCCCAGATGGAGGGAGCCACCAGCGACCTGATCGCTCGCCTCGACCGCCTCGCCGATGGCCGCAGCGTGGCGATCGATGCCGAGATGACCCTGGTGGCGGCTGATGTGATCGTGCGAACGATCCTGTCGCGGCCCCTGGCCGGCCCTGAGGCGGCGATGATCTTCGGCGACTTCGCCCGCTACCAGCGACGGGCCGGCCAGGCGGTGATGCTGAGCCTGCTGCGGGTACCCCAGGGCCTGCTCAACCGCTACCTGGCCACCCATGCCGGCCGGATCCGGGCCTGGATCCGGGCCGCGATCGAAGCACGCCTCGCGGCTTCCACCGCAGACCAGGCAACGAATGCCCAGGATCTGCTTCAGGCCCTGATCGAGGCCCGCGATCCGCTCACCGGCTCATCCTTCGGCCTGGAGGAGTTGCTCGATCAGGTCTGCTTCCTCTTTCTGGCCGGCCATGAAACCTCGGCCAGTGCCCTGGCGATGGCTGTCTATCTGCTGGCCCAGGTCCCAGACGCCCAAGTGCGTCTTCGTCAGGAGGTGACCGCAGCCCTGGCGGGCCAGGACGGCCCCCTTGGTTTCGAGGCTTTGCGATACTTACCCTACGGAACTGCCCTGTTCAATGAAACGCTTCGGCTCTACCCCCCTGTTTCCTTTTTCATGCGCGAAGCCCAGCAGTCCACCACCCTGCTGGATCAGCGCTGTCCGGTGGGTTCCCTGCTGACGATCTCGCCCTGGGTGATTCAGCGTCACGAGCAGAACTGGAGCGATCCGCATCAGTTCCGCCCCGAGCGTTTTCTGGCGGAGGAGGCCAGCGTGGAGGAGCGTCGCCTGGCCAGGGAGGCCTTCCTGCCGTTCGGTCTGGGGCCCCGGAAATGCCCCGGCGCGGCCTTTGCCCTGCAGGAGGCGTTGCTGGTGCTGGCTGAACTGGTGCGCCGCTACGAGATCCTGCCGGACCCCGGCCACCGCCCCGATCTGGTGGCGCGTTTAACCTTGCGCTCCGTGAATGGCGTGCAGGTGAAGCTGCGGCGGCTGTGATCGTGGCGCCCGATGCCTGCTGGCCCTGGTCGTCTGCTGCCTCCGGCGGAGATCGGCCGGAGCAGGCCTGCAGCACCCTGGTGGATCTCCTGCGCTACAGGGCGCGCAGCCAGCCGGAGGGGGTGGCCTATGTGTTTCTGCGCGATGGCGAGCGCCAGGAGGAGGCGATCACCTACCTCCAGCTTGAGCGGCAAGCCAGACGAATCGGCGCCTCGTTGCAGGGCCTGGAGGTTCATTCCGAAGCGGTTGGCTTGCTGTATCACCCAGGTCTGGGGTTCATCGAAGCTTTTTTCGGCTGCCTGTTTGCGGGCCTGGTGGCGATCCCGGTTCAGACCCCCCCTGGCCTGAAGCGGCTGGGTGGCCTCACGGCCATCCTCAGCGATGCCGGCACCCGCCTGGTTCTGACCAGTTCCGATATTCTTGAAGCACTCCATAAGGACCCCAGCAAGCACGACTGGGCGCAGTCACTGCGCCTGCTGGCCACCGATCAGATCAGTGTGGAGCCTTCCCCTGACTGGCATCCGGCGGATCCTTCCGTCAATTCCGCCGCTTTTTTCCAATACACCTCCGGCACCACCAATGCCCCCAGGGGGGTTGTGGTTTCCCACGCCAATGTTCTCAGCAATGAAGAGCTGATCCGAAAGGCCTTTCGACATGATCGAACCACGATTGGTATTGGCTGGCTTCCCCATTTTCATGACATGGGGTTGATCGGCAATCTGTTGCAAGGGCTGTACATCGGCAGACCCTGCATTCTGATGTCTCCCTTTCACTTCATCCAACGACCGCTGCGCTGGCTCCAGGCCATCAGTCACTACCAGGCAACCACCAGTGGTGGACCCACCTTCGCCTACGACCTTTGTGTTCAGAAGATTGGAGCGGCCCAGCGTGATCAACTGGATCTGAGCTCGTGGACGCTTGCCTTCATCGGTGCAGAAACTGTTCGTTCGGCGACGATTCAACGCTTTGCTGACACATTTTCAAGCTGCGGATTCAATCGGGACGCGTTTTATCCCTGCTATGGCCTGGCGGAAGCAACGCTGTTCGTCACGGGCAGCCAGGTTCGCCAGCCGGTCGTTGTGAAACAGGTCAGCCGAGAGGGGCTGATGGAGAACCAGGTAGTGGGCTGCGATGTGCCTTCGGATCAGAGCATCGGCATTGTGGGTTGTGGCCGGGAGGGGTTGGATCACCAGGTTCTGATCGTTGATCCGGTGACTCGAGTTCGATGCCCAGCTGATCGCGTGGGTGAGATCTGGGTTCAGGGAATGAGTGTGGCCAACGGTTATAGAAACCGCCCGCAGGAAACAGCCCAGATCTTTGCAGCCCGATTGGCTGATTCAGGAGTGGGACCGTTTCTGAGAACAGGAGATCTGGGTTTCATCCAGGAGAACAACCTGTTCGTCACCGGTCGTATCAAGGACATCATCATCCTCCATGGCAAAACCCATTACCCCCACGAGATCGAGCTGACCGTTGAGCACTGTGCTGACGGCCTGCAGGCTGGTGGTGGGGCTGCCTTTTCCCTGGAGAGAGAGGGGCGTGAGCAGGTGATCATGGTTCAGGAAGTGGAGCGAATGGCGCTCAGGTCGATCAGCCCCAGCGATTGCATCGAGGCCATCCGCACAAGTGTACTCTCCGTGCATGGGGTTCGCCTTGATGCGGTTGTGCTGATCAAGCCCGCCACGATCCCCCGAACAACGAGTGGAAAGGTGAGGCGAGATCATTGCCGCATGGAGTTTCTGGCCGGAAGTCTGGCGGTGGTGCGTGGTTGGCCCCAACCAGGGATGAGCGCTGAATGAATGGTCTGCGGAGTCCAGGGATGCTGGCACCCGCTGATGCTAAGTTTTGGAATGTGGATGCAAAACATTCTCCTATCGCAACTTGCTATGAACACTGAGATCACAGCAGAGGATATCAGCGGCTGGGTGATTGATTACCTTGCTGATCTGTTTCAGGTTCCTGCGGACACGATCGATCCTGCGCTTCAATTTGAAGAACTGGGGGTGGATTCTTCTCTGGCAATCGGTTTGACGGGCGACTTGGAGGAGTGGCTTGGCTGCAAAATCAACCCCACGTTGCTTTATCAGTACACCACGATCGAGAGTCTCAGTGGCGCACTCGCTGAGCAGATGGCCTCAGCCCACACCTGACGAGCCAGGTCATCCCGCTCTCCAGAGCAGCTTCGGCAGCACTCTGCAACGGCTTCAGAACAACAGGGTGAGCCGTCCACCCACCCGCACCTGGCTGTTGCCGAGCAGCTGACCGATGTCGAGCAGACCGGCGGCGTTGCTCACGTAAACGTCGACCATGGCGGAGTCGCTGGGAATCCAGCGCAGGGCGGCGGTGCCATTGGTGCCGGCTGAGTCGGAGTCTTCGTCTGCCACCAGGTTCAGTTCTGGAATGAATTGAAACCAGCGCCCCAGCTGCACATTGGCACTCAGGCCCAGGCCATAGGCGGTGCTGGTGCCGTTCCAGGCCACTTTGGGATTGGAGTTCAGGGCCAGCCAGGGGGTCACCTCCCAGGTGCCCATTGTTTCGAAGAACAGGTAGCCCTGCAGGCTGGCCGGGTCTTCGTTGCGTCCCACGGTGATGCGTCCACCACCGGAGAACGGGGCACCGCGCAGCTGGCTGAACAGCACAGCCTTGCCGCCGAAGCGCTGGTTAAGGCCATCATCGGAAGCGAATCGGTCGCTCAGGGGGGTGAAGGGATCAATGCCGTTGAACACCCCACCTCCCCAGAGCTGGAGCTGGAAATCGTTGGAGGCCGAATAGCCGACAAAGCCGAACAGGTTGCCCAGATTGTCAGCATTCGCTGAGATCTGCACAGAGCCTTCAGGGGGGACAACGGCGGTGTTCACCGTTACGCCACCAATGGCCAGACTGCGCTGGCGGCGGCTCAGGGCGATCGGCGGTGAATCTTCCGCCTGGATCGAGTAGACGAAGCGGCCTGTGTAGAGCAGTTGTTCCTGGCTGGGCAAGGCCAGCAAGGCGGTGGCGGGGCTGCCGCCGAAGCCATTGGTGATCGCACCCTCCAGGCTGATGCGTGGATTGAGGGCGTAGTTCAGCCCGGCTGTGTAGATCGGGACCCGGTAAAAATCGAGGTTGCGATCGAAACTGTTGGTGCCTGGCCCGAAGGGGACAAGGCCGGAGGCAAACAGGTTCAACTGGGGTGAGGGCCGCCAGCTCAACCCGGCGGCCAGGGTGATTGAGCTGCCGAAGAAGGTGCCGGCTCCACCCTGTCCGCCCCCCTGGCTGGCCGGAAGAAAACTGGCTCCGGGGGTGAAGCTCAGTTGCAGGGTGCGGCTGACCTGCCAGCTGATTGGAAGGCCGATCGAGCCGACGATGTTGTTGGTTTCAACACGCTTGTTGCTGTCGTTGAAGATGTTGGAAGAAACCGAGGGCCTGAAGGCATTGGTGCCCCGGCCGAAGTCGGAGCCGCCGCTGCCTACCGTGAACTGCTCAAGGGAAGCGGTGATCGCCAGGGCCCAACGCTCGCTTTTGCTCAGTTGCCACTGGGCTGCAGCACCGAACACCTCCCAGCGGTTGGCCGGTTGGATCGGTTTGCTCGGAATCCTGGCAAAGAGGGGGTCGTCCGCGACGCTGTAGAAGCCGGAGAGCTGCAGGCGCTGGGTCAGGCCGATGTCGCCGCGAACGTAGTAATTCTGGTTGCCGGTGCCGCTGGATTCCCCGCCCTGGGGAGAAGCGATCTGGCCATAGGCGATCTGCAGGCCCTCCGATTCCAGCTGATTGGCGGTGGGCACAGCCAGGCCAAGCCGCAGCAGGGGCAGATAACTGGCTGCCGGGGGTGGAAGGCTGCGAGCGAAGGCCAGGGCCTCATCCGCTGATTTCGGCGTGTTGTCGGCCTCGATGGTTTCAACCGCCAGCCGGGTGGTGGAATCGGAGGCGATGGTGGCGAGGGCGTAGCTGAATGGGGTGAGCGGATCTGTGTCGCCTGGATCCACAGCCACCCATTCCAGTTGCCGCCCGCTTGAGCTGGAGGCAGGGACTTCGTCTGCCGAGGTCCAGACCAGTTGTCTGGCCGGTTGGGGAATCGGCGTGCTGCCTGGATCCGGAGAAGTTGCAGGTTCGATCGGCGCGACGGGGGGGACAAGCTCCCAGAGCGGTCGGCTTGGGGTGGTTGCTTCTTTCTGGAACGGTTGGGCCTGGCCTGCTGAAGCAATCAGGGCGGAGATCACAGTGCAAGTGGCCCCGCTGATCAGCAGGAGGTGGCGAGGTGATGGCAAGAAAATCACCGATCGAGCCAGCCCATCAGCTTCCTGCCCCATTCTTTCCGTCTGGGATTTGCAGCCCCTGCCTTGAGCGTTCTGTCGTTCTGACCAGTTGCCGAGCTGGTGTCGTCAGTGCCGTAGTAGGCGTAAGCGGTTCGGTAGTCATGTGAACCATAGCCGTAACCCTTGCCATAACGGCCGTAGCCATAGCCATAGGCGTTGTCTCGTTGTTTCTCCTCCTTGATCGCATTGGTGAGAATGCCGAGAAGCGGGGCGCCGGCCGAGCGGATGCGCTCGATCGATTCGCGGGGCAAGGCTCGATCGACGCGGGCAAGGCTGACCAGCAGCACCATGCCATCGAGTTGTTCAGCCACCAACAGGGCATCGGCGAGGCCGAGCACGGGGGGGGTGTCGTAGAGAATCAGGTCAAACTGGCCGGATTCAGCCACCTGCCTCACGAATTCCGCCATCCGCGGTGAGCCGAGCAGCCGGGCGGGGTCGGGGGGGCGCCGGCCACTGGTGAGGGCAAACCAGTTGGCATAACCGGGCACAGGTTGAATGGCATCTTGCCAGCGGTCGGCATCGCCGCTGAGCAGGTTGGAGAGGCCGATCAGGTTGTCGAGGCCAAGCCGTTGATGCAGCTGGGGTTTGCGCAGGTCTGCATCCACGATCAGCACCCGTTGCCCCATTTCTGAAAGGGTTTTGGCCAGCAGAATGTTCACCAGGCTCTTGCCTTCGCTGGGCTGGGAGCTGGTGATCGAGATCGAGCGGAGGGGGCGTTCACTGTTTAGAAACCGCAGGCTGGTGTAGAGGTTCCGGAAGGCTTCCTGGTAGAAGAAGCGCTGATAGCCGATTGCTCTGCGTTTCTCCTCTGTCAACGCTTCGTTCTCTGGCGAAACGCTCTGATCCAGTTCAGCCAGCAGGAAGCGGCGGTCTTCGCGAACACCACGGAAGAAGGACACATGGGGCACATGGCCCAGCAGGGGCTGCTTGAGGTCGTCGCGAACCTCGCCGGGGTGGTGAAAGACGTGATCGAAGCGGTCACGGATCAAGCCGGCGGCAACACCGCCTACGAGTCCAAGCAGAAGGCCTAAAGCCATGTTCCGCTTGAGCGAAGGCTTGACAGGTTCTGGGGAGACATTTGGAGGTGACAGCACACTCCAGGGAATGCTGCGTTGAGCCAGCTCCAGTTGAAAGTTCTCCCGTGATTTGATGAAGCCGGCCTGGTTCTCCTGGGCGATCGTGAGACGCTGCTGGATATCTTCGAATTGCTTGATGAGGGCTGGCTGTTTCTGAAAGGTCGCCGTGAGACGAGCCACCTGATTGTCGAGCGATTCCAGTCGGTTTGCATTGAGGGTGACAGCGGATGCAACGGCTTCGAGTTGGTTGCTACGAAGCAGGGGAATCATCCCGTCTCGACGTGCCTGGAGGCCCCGCACCATGGTGGAAGATGGAGTGAAGCGGGCTTGGGCCTCTGCCAATTGCTGCTCCACTTTGGTGAGCTGCTCAAGAATCGCTTGACTTGAACCAGATACAGACAAGCCATCATTGTTGGTGGTCCCGCTGACATTGGCTGTGCCGATTGCCTCTTTGAATCCTTGGGCAGTGAGGGTTCCATTCTCGATTGAGGCGCTCACGGAGAGCAGTCGGGAGCGGTCAGCTTTAAGAGTTGCCCGCTGATTCTCAAGCTCTGCAAGCTGGATTTTCAGGGCAACACCCTCTTCGGTTGGCTGAAGCAGGTTGTTGGCTTCTCGGAACCGCGCCAGTTGGCTCTGAAGTTGATTGGTCTTAGCTTCAAGGGCTGGTGCCTGTCGATCCAGAAAGCGAAGCCCTTCGCTGAGACGCTGTTGGCGTTGATTCAGTGAATAGCGTAGGTAGGCTTGGCTGATTGCCACGAGCAGTTTCTGATCCTCGCTTGGATCGGTTCCAGTGATGCTGATCTTCAGAACACCTTCCGCCTGATTTTGTCTGACTCCACCCACGGCAATCCTGAGTCGGTCTGCGAGAGCTCCAGCTGTTGTATCGAACTTCTTGGCAACACTATCGAGTATTGCTGGACTGCGAAGCACTTCGATCAATGTAGGGGTATCCGTATTTGACGCGTTCTGGGATAGTTGATCAAAAACCGTTCCTGTGGTTAAATTGCCTTTTGTATCGTCGGACATCGGATCGCTGATTAACAAATCAAACGAGCCCTCAAAAACCGGTGAGAAAGTGCGTTCGTGGATCGTGGTCGCCAAGGTGGCTAACACGATCACCCCAGCAGTGATCGCCACGAGGCGTTTTCTGCGGCGGATAGCTCCCCAGATCTCTGAGAGGTTGATTTCCTCAGCATCTTGGGCCAAATCCTGGTTTTCAATCTGCAACCATTGGGTGCCTGGGGGGTCTGCCGCGGTGGGTTTGTCGACCGCTGGAACCCTGCCGCGAGCCGGTGTGGAACCTGGCCTAGGGATCAGGTTGGTCAATGCCTGCGCTTCAATATGGGCTTACCATACGGTGAATGGTCACGGTAGGGAATGGGCGTTGTTGCCTCTGCACAAACTGGCTTTAAGCTGCTGAAACGATGACTTTGAGGCTTTTCCATGCCAGGTATCTGCTTTTCTGCGTTCTGCTTGGTTCGCACTTCCTCTCGTCTGGGCTGTGCTTGGCCAAGGGGGCGGCGCTCCAAGACCTTGCTTTGGGAACCGATGTTCCAGAATCACCCCGCCCGCCCGCCGTGCCGCAGGACGACTCTTACATCATCGGCGCTGGCGATGGTCTGGATTTGAGGCTTTATGATGCTTCTGAGCTTTCGGGCCCCATTGATGTCCTCAGCGACGGAACCGCCAGCATGCCGCTGATCGGCAGCGTCCGACTCACTGGACTGACTTTGTCCCAGGCCAACTTTTGGCTCACAGGCCTATTCCGCCAGCAGATGAAGCGTCCTGATTTACTTCTTCGAGTTATTCGCCCTCGGCCGATTCGAGTTGCAATTGTTGGAGAAGTGCAACGTCCCGGCGTTTATTCTCTCACCACCAGTGAAGTGAGCCAGACAGAGGGTGCTCCTGCTACGACGATCAGCGGCCTTCCTACTGTAGTGGATGTCATCCAGAAAGCTGGCGGGATTACCCTGAATGCCGACCTGCGGAATGTGATACTGCAGCGTCGCTTGCCTGGTGAGTCACCGACATTCAAGCGCACCCGTCTTGATTTGCTGGCTTTGGTGCAGACAGGCGATCAACTTCAGAACCCGCTCTTATTCGATGGCGATACAATGCTAATCGAAAAGGCAGATCAGCCGGTTCGGGAAGCCATTGAACTCGCCGCAGTTAACCTTTCGCCACAGGAGATAACTGTGAACGTCGTGGGTGAAGTGAAAAAACCTGGCAGATTGCAAGTTGCGGCTAACATACCACTGGTTCAGGCGGTACTCGCAGCAGGAGGTTTGGAGTCTTGGAGGGCCAGTCAGAGCAAAGTGGAGTTGATTCGCATCAATCGTAACGGAACCGCCACCCGGGACGTTTTTACCATGGACCTAAGCCAAGGAGCTTCGAATGCCAAAAATCCCCCACTTCGTAATGGGGATACGGTGTTGGTCAATCGCAGCGGCTTTGCGGTGGCGTCCGATGCCATTGGCGCAGTCACCCAGCCACTCAGTGGCCTTGTCAACGTTCTTACCTTGTTCCGGCTCCTTAATAATAACTGATGTTCAGAATCAGCTGGGTACTCACTGATGCTTTGGCAGTAGGGCCGGCTCCGAGGGCTGAGCGGCATCTGGATCGGCTTCAACGAGAAGGAGTGACAGCTGTGTTATGCCTCGCTTCGGAAGAAGAGGCCCCCCTTCCTTCTGGAATCAAATCACGCTTTGCCTGGGACAGGCTTGTACTTCCAGACCATCGCAGTGAGCGCTTGGTGAGGGTTGACGAGATTAGCCGGGCGCTCGTACTATTGCATAAATTGCGTCTTACTGGGCCAGTTTTCGTTCACTGTGTTGCAGCGATGGAACGTTCTCCACTTATCTGCTTGGCCTGGTTGATCCGTGAGCGGAAGTTGAGCCGACATCAGGCTCTCGATTACTTGATGCAGGCACACTCGGGTACCAATCCACTGCCCACCCAGCTTGAGGTTCTTGACGAATGGATCAAGGTCTCCGCAATTTTGGATCCGGACGAACTGAATGCTGATCCAAGGCACCACTATCAAAAGATGTACCGTTAGCAAATACACACAATCGGCAAATCGATGTGATATGATCTTATTCAATGATCAGAGATAGTTGAGCTTGCGCTCCTTTCCGATCTTGGTAGACTTTATACGCACATTTTGTTTTGTTTTTTGAGATCAGCAATCTTGAGTTTTGCCAGTAATAATTTCTTAGGAGGGAGCATCTATTGGTTTCATGGCTTAATTTGATTAGGCAGTTAAATCAGATGAAAGATGTTGCGACGGGGGGCATATCCGTGTACCAGGGGCTCCTTTCATGGTCATGAGTTAGATTGAGTCCCATGCAGGCCTGTGGTTGCCAGGGTCCATCCAGATTTACGGCACGGAGGAGGAATGAAGGACCGCCCTAGAGGAAGCGTGCTGGCCTGATTGTTTCCGTTTCGGCCGCTGTGAGTGCAAGGAGTACGGACTGATTCATGACAGTCTCCTCAAGCGCTATTTATTCTGGAACAGCCGTCATCAGCCCACCCTTAGGGCCCCTACCATCCTGGAGTCTATGGAGTTACCGTTCAGCATATGCTTCTTCGCTTTCTAATTGGTGTGCCAAGCTAACATCCGAATCTTGTAGCTCTCTCTGAGGAATTGTTGCAGCTTTTACGGCCTCGCTGTGCCGACGTATCGAATCGCTCCACCGAGCCTCTTTGTAGAAAAAATGGTCGAGATGGAGAGGCGTCAACTTTCCTGGCAGAGGAGGACCCTCTTGGGATCGGCTTAAGAAGGCTGCACTGTTTTTGTCGTGAATCCGATGGTGACCAATTGGCATACAGCACAGGATTGCGATGAGGTTGGCGTGAATGCTTCAACTGATGTCAGTTGGCCGTTTCTTATTGATCTGCCTATGACTGTGCCGATTGGGCTGAAGATTATTCTCATTTGGGAGGGCTGAATGCTTACCCGATTGCTGTACAAACTGCGTCCAATATGGACCTCCCTTAGCCTTAGGCGGCGGCGGCAGTTGGTTGCTCTTCAATTGCTCAGCTTGCTTGCTGCGGCTGGAGAGGTGGCCAACCTAGGTGCCTTGCTGCCATTTTTGCGATTGTTGGCTGATCCAAGGGATGGGTTGAATGCTTTGGGGCCGCTGGCACGTCCCCTTCAGGCCCTGCCCAGTCAACACCTCTTGCTCATCATGGGTTTAGCCTTCATGGCCGTGGTGGTGCTCAGCACGGCGTTGCGTGTGTTCACCACTCATTCCCAACTGCGCCTGGCTGGCTTAATCGCAACCGATCTATCGGATCAAGTCTTTTCTGAGGTGCTTCGGCGCCCTTTCTCATGGCACCTTGAGCAGAACAGCAGTGCCCTGATGGGCCACCTCACCCATGACGTTGAGCAGGTTGCGGTTAGCGTCAAGGCACTATTGCTATTGGCTATAAACCTTGCTGTGGTGGTGTTGCTGGGGGGGTCGTTGGTAGCCCTAGCGCCAGGGGTCATGCTCGTAGTTGCCCCTTTGCTGGCAGTGTTTTACGCACTGGTGTTCCACTTCACGAGGGGTTCTATGAGGGTCGATGGACAGCGTGCCAGGGTTAATTTTCAGAGCAGTTTGCAGCTGGCCCAGGAGGCTATTGGTGGTATCCGTGATGTGTTGCTGGATCGGAGCCAGAATTATTTTCGTACAAAATATCTCAGCCGGGTTCTTTCGTATCGTCTGGCCATGGCAGCTAATGCCACCAAAGCTCAAGTTCCGAGGTACTTGATTGAAGGCTTCGCTGTGTTGCTCATTGTGGGTTTGTCCTTGAGCCTGGCCTTGAGGGGGCAGGGCATCGAACAGCAACTTCCCCTTTTGGGCACACTGGCATTGGGAGCCTACCGACTTCTTCAGCCGCTACAGCAATGTTTTAGTTCTGTAAGTACACTGCAGGCTAACCAGGCTTCTCTGGTACGTCTGCGTCCCTTCTTTAACTCTAATGTTAATCGCTTTGGAGACATTGATTCCCAGCCCCATCAACCCCTATCTTCAGTTAATCCAGGGTCTCTAGTTGAACTCGCTGGGGTAAGTTTTCGTTACAGCTCAGATACCCCTTGGGTTTTACGTGATCTGAACCTGGTTGTGCCTCCTGGAGAGCGCCTGGCTTTCGTGGGTACTACCGGCAGCGGTAAGAGCACCTGCAGTGATTTGATCCTTGGATTATTGCAACCTACCAGTGGTCATGTACTGGTCCAAGGTGAGAATCTGCACGGATCACACGGCATCGTTAGGGCCTGGCAGGACCGAGTTGCGCATGTTCCGCAATATATCTATCTTAGTGACGCGAGCTTTGCCTCGAACATCGCCTTCGGGATACCTGAAGACCAGATCGATCACTGTCGTGTTCGCCTTGCTGCTCAGCAAGCACGAATCGCTGAGATGATCGAATCCAGTCCCGAGGGGTACAATGCTCTTGTAGGTGAACGGGGTGTTCGTCTCAGCGGAGGTCAGCGCCAACGTATTGGTATCGCTCGTGCTCTTTACAAGCGGGCTGATGTATTGGTTCTTGACGAGGCCACAAGCGCGTTGGACAATCGCACGGAGGCTGAGGTAATGGGTGCCATTGAAGATCTCAGCCGCGACATCACGGTAATCCTGATTGCACACAGGCTTAGTACCGTACAGCGATGCGATCGCATCATCTATCTTGAACATGGCCAAATTATTGGGGCTGGAACTTATTCTGAACTTAAGATGTCAAACTCCCGTTTTGAGGCTTTGGTTACGGCGTCGGCTTCTAAATCCTCAGACTAGTTTGATAAATTCATTCTTTTCGCTATGTTAACTTGATTTTTCCAACCGTGGTAGCATATGCATAAATGATACATTGACAATCATATTTTGCATTGTCCTGCTTGCGGATGTTGGCGCTGCCAGCGTTGGGTTGACATGCATCTTCTCTGAGTGAATCCTCGGGCTAGTTCGAGTCTAGGAAGCCTCTCTCAAGGCGAACAGTAAATGGTGAGCGTAGACGTATGCGTTCAGGGGTCGTACCAAGCCTGATCTGAACGGCGAGCCTTGACAGGTCGCCGCCATCCGGTTGGATCTCAAGCAGAGATCGCTTGAGATGAACTCCGCTCCCACTGGCATCGCCGACAGCGACTGGGACGCG